>JALYHX010000061.1 GCA_030776305.1 Myxococcota bacterium | reverse complement strand
CTGCTAAAAGCAGCCATGCGTTTTCGCCTCCCTTGGTCGGCGGCGCACCCACACGCGGGCGCCGTCCCCCTCGCGATTTCTCGCACGCCGCGCCTTCTCGTCGCGAGCCTCGTGGCCGCTTGTGGCTCGAACTCGGTCGACGGGCCCGCACACGGCTCGGATGGCAACGCGGCCATCGACGGAAGCACGGCGACGGTGGCCCACGGCACGCCCGTAGGCTTGGACTCCGGCTGGCCCGAGTCGGGTCAGCTCGACGCGCGGACGACGACGCCGGCGGATGGCGGCGCTGGAGCCGAAACAAGCGACGCGGCGAACGTGGCCATCGGAGCTCCCGACGCAGGAGCCTTGGCGCATGATTCGGGTACGGCGAGCGAGGCCGGCGCGCCAGACGGGAGCAGCATGGCGAACGCTGCCGATGGCAGCGCGAGCGACGCGGCACGGCCGGATGGCGGCGCGACGACGGCGTTCGTCACGCGCAAAGGTCTCCAGTTCGACGACGGGGGCAAGCGCTACGTGTTCGTCGGAACGAACTTCTGGCCGGGCATGAACCTCGGCGCCGCCAGCGCCCCGGGCGATCAAGCGCGGCTCGTACGTGAGCTCGACCGGTTGCAGGCGCTCGGGGTCACGAACGTCCGCGTGCTCGCGTCCTCGCAAGGCCCCGACACCGAGCCCTACCGCGTGGTGCCCTCGCTCGTCACCCAACCCGGGACCTACAACGAAACCGTCTTCCGCGGGCTCGATTTCCTGCTGGACGCGCTCGCACGACGCGGCATGCGCGGGGTGATGATTCTCAACAACTATTGGGAGTGGTCCGGCGGCATGGCGCAATACGTGAGCTGGGCGGGCAATAGCAAGATTCCTTATCGGCTGGCTCCGGGCGGCAGCTACGCCACGTTCGTGCAGTACGTCGACACGTTCTACGCCTGCGCCGCGTGCCAGACCCAGTACCGCGATGACATCGCAGCGCTCGTGCACCGCGTGAACACGGTCAACGGGCGCACATACCGCGACGACCCGGCCATCTTCTCGTGGGAGCTCGCCAACGAGCCGCGCGACTATCCGCCCACCTGGATCAACGACACCGCTCAGTACATCAAGTCCATAGACACGAACCACATGATCACGGTCGGAAGCGAAGGCTCCTGGGGCGCTGACTTCGTCGCCACGCACCAAAGCCAGTACGTCGACTACACGACCTGCCACATCTGGGTCGAGAACTGGAGCAAGTACGATCCGCAAGACCCGTCGGGGACGAGCCTCGCGAGTGCAACCGCCTTCGCGGTCGGCTATTTGAACCAGCACGACGGCGCCGCCCGCCAGCTCGGCAAGCCTCTCGTGCTCGAAGAGTTCGGACTTGCGCGCGACGGGTGGACGGCGGGAGGTAAGTTCGACCCGGCCGCAACGGTCACCCATCGGGATGGCTATTATCAATCGCTGTACGGCGTGGTGACTGCATCGCTCACCGCGGGACAAGGGGCGCTCGCCGGCGACAACTTCTGGGCGTGGGCGGGTGAAGTCCGGCCTCCCAGCAAATTGGCCGGCGACCCGCCGCACGAGACCTCGGGCTGGTACTCGATCTACGACGCCGACACCTCGACCACGAGGCTGATTTCCGCCCATGCGAACGCGGTGAGGGCGTTCGCACATTGAGGCTAGCCGCTCGCTTTTCAATTTTGCCTGCTCCTCGGCGCGCGGTGTTCGCTCCGGGCGGGAACCTCGGCGAGCGTCATCTGCGCGACACCATCCCTCATGGTTCGGCCCACCAGCGGACGCACAGATCGTCGCTCGAATGACGCACGGCCATCGCGGGCGCGATCGGAGCCATCCCCGACGCCCCGATGGCGGCGTGTGCACCGGGCGGATCCGCTGGTCTGGGCAAGAGGGTGACGGCGAGTGGCCACTCGTCGGCCTCCCGTCCACAGAGCATCGCCTCGACACGCGTGATCCACTGTCGCCCTTCGAGCGACACCACTTGAACGCGACTCAACGTCAACGGCAGGTCCCCGACAATCCCCAGTCTCACCACGACCTCGCGTACGCCCCGCGCATCCGCGGCGGGTGGCGAAAGCAGGCTGCGTAGGCGCAGCGACACGAGGTCGCTCGCGGCGTAGCCGCGCTTCAGGTCGGATTCTTTGACGCGAACGATGACGCCGGCCATTTGCGGTCGCCCAAGCAGAAGCTGCGCGCTCGGCGTGCGGCGAACGGCTTGTTCGAGCGTGAGCGAGTCGCCGGTGTCCTCTGGCCGCGACTCCAACGAATCCTGCGGCACGGGGACCAGTCGCGCGTCGATCGCGACTGGAACGCCGGGTGAGCCGAAAGACACATACAGATCCAGCCCACCCGCTTGCCAGTCACCACGCGGCAGATTCACTTCCTCGATGACGAGGACTCGATCGCGCGCTGCCTCGACGCGGACGCGGGCCACGCTCGGGAGCATCGGCAAAGGCGCGGCTGGTCGACCCTCGGCGTGCGCAGGAGGCGGCGGCGAGGCGTGGGGCGGGGTCCGTACGACGGGAGGTTTGGCATGCGCGTGCCTCATCCCAGCGGACACCATGCAGGCGACGGCCGCCGCTTCTCTCATCCGACGAGACACTCGAACTCCCGTGCCAGCACATCGATCCGCGCGGCGAGTCCGGCGGCGTCGATCGATTCGTGCGCCGGGGCCGCGCCGTGTTCGCGCAAGTATTCCCATGCGCGGGGGTTTCGATACCAATCCGAGTCGAATCGGTCGCGCAGGCTTTCGGCCAATGCGCGTGAATCGATTAAGGCAATGAGCCGAGCAGGCTCGTCTTCGCGTGCTCCAGGCCACGCACCGCACAGACGAGGGTCGAGCGGTCGCTCGAAGAGACGCACGCCGAGCTCGTCGAACCGATCTCGCGGTGGGATCGCAGCCTCATCCCCGAGGAGGAGCCTTGCCGCGTGCAACCGCGCGTCGAGGAGGGCGCTGCGGGCGAGGAGGCGGGACTGCGCCCCCGCCGTGTGACGGCCGATCCCCAGCACTCGTGCTTGCCATTGCGCGTCGCTGGCGAGCGCCCCGAAGACGAACCCGAGTCGATGCGCGCCAATGAATGCTGGATCGTGCGCGACCGCGAAGGGCAGGGACGACGGAATTGCGGCCAACCGCACCGCAAAGCCGAACGCGACGAGGGCGCGCGCAAAGCTCGCTGCACCCAGCGGCGCAGCCAGAGGTGTCATCTCGATCGGCATCCCCTTCGGCGCTGGACCGAACACGTCTTCGAGCCAGCGCGGGGTCAATCGAGCCGGCCAGCCCTCACCGGCATCTCGGGCGACCGCGGCGTGGATCACAGCAGCCGCTCCCGCGCCTTCGCGCGAGGCATCTTTCCACGCGGCCCGCGACAGATCCTGGGTCCTGTCCAGCAGGCGCGTTGCCAGATCCCGAAGCAAGCTCGGAGCGATCGAAGTCAGCCCTGACCAAGGATGCTCGATGCCGAACCGACGGGCCACTTCGACACGTCGCTGTGCCTTCGCGCGCACCGCCTGGGCGAGCGATGGCCCCGCGGCTGCGGCCGCCTCGAGCCAAAGCCCCGTCTCACGTACGCCCCTTGCCGCGCTGACACCATGCCACGCGTCTCGCCAGCTCACGCGGCGAGGCGGTTCGCCGTCGAAGAAACCGCGGGGATCCGTTGCCGCCCGCGCCCACGCGACTTCATTGGGCAATCCGATGCGCGCCTGGGTCAGCGCAAGCACCCACCGCTTGAGCGCGTCCCGAAGCGGCGCGTCCGCAGTGGATGGCGAGAGCGCGCCGAGAGCATCCCAGGTCGCCTTGCCGGCGATGTGACGCACAGGCTCGAGGGGCTCGGCCTCCGCGTGCGCGTCGGGATCCTGCGCTACGGCGCTCCTCCATTGCGTCAGCGCTTTCCATCCCGCAGCAACGTCGCGGTCGAGCGAGATCAGGTCGTGCAATTGTAAGTCAGCCATGTCCGTCAGCCATTACGTCACCCATGGATCGCTGCCCGCGACGCCAGTCCCGTCTCGGCATGCGTGAGCTCGCCGACGATGACCCCCTCCAACTCCGCCAATCGATCCAGCCTCGCCAATACCCACCCTCGATCCGCCCGAGACGCTGCCACCGCGAGCTCCATGAACGTGCGGTAATGGCGGGCCTCGGCTGCCAGAAGCGCGCTCCAAAGGGCATGAGGTCGGGCATGGCTTTCGTTGCCGGCCGTCGCTTCGGCCAGCAGCTTGAAGCGCTCGCACGAACGCGCCTCGATGACTGCGCCCACGAGCAGGCGGTCGACCAACGGCGTCGCCTGAGGCGCGCACGGCAAACGGCGGACAGCGCGGCGCAGCTCGGCCGCGTACGCGTCTACGCCCGGTGGCCCAAGCGCCACGCCGCGTGAAGCGAGCATCGAGACCACGGTCTGGAAGTGGTCGATTTCTTCGCGGGCCAGGTCGGTCAAGGCAAGAACGAGCTTGCTGTCACTCGGATGGCGCGCAGCGAGCGAGAGCGCGTTCGATGCAGCCTTGATTTCGCAGTGCGCGTGGTCGACGAGTACGGCATCGACGTCGCGAACCGCTTGGGCCGCCCACGCACCGTCGGTCGGCCGCTTCAGGCATAACATCGCCTCTTCATTACCACTAAATGCTCGCGCGCTTTCGAACCCCGAGCTTCCCTCCCAGCGCGGACATCAAGGGCGCCATGAACGACACGAGCAGCACGCCGTGCGTCGCGCCGAACGTCGCCCAAGTGGTCACGGCCAAGGCCGCGCTCGCCGTGACCCCAGCGAGCGCCGCCTCTCGGGTCCCCACGGCCGGGGGTCCCCATCTTCCAACGAGAAATCCGCCAGCGAGCGCGCCGACGGCAAGCTCTGCGATGTATACCGCGGACGTCAGCAGCGCCGCCCTCGCCATCGCCCGCTCATCGCCAGCGTGCGCGAGAATGTGCGCCGCGGCGGCGGCCGCAAGTGCCGAGAGCGGCACCCAAACGGCGAAGATCGCGAGCGCGCCGAACGCTACCCACTGCCAAGGGGGGCGTGTCGGCTCGTTGGAGTCGGCCGACGCCTGGAGAACCGGTAGCCGGCGCTTTGGCACGCGCGCAAGACTACGGGGTGTCCCTAGATTCGGCCATGCCGAGAATTTACCCGCGGTGGCAGTGCCTTTTCCGTAGTGAAAATGCCATATGATTTCGGTTCAAATATATTCAGTTAGGCATTCCCATTGTTCTCGACTTCTCTGCAACCCACCTGCCAAAAACAACACGCAGTTCCTGGTCGCATCGTTGGACACCTAGAAATCTCCCCAGGTCATCGCTGCACGAGGGTTGCGATCATCGCATTGAACTCCCCGCGTGCTGCCAAGACCGTCTTCGCGGGTCCGGTGAGCTTGAAGAAGTGGGGCAGACCGGGCGTCGAGACAATTGCGCCGACCAGTGCCCAGCCGGACCGCGAAGCGTCATTGCCCATGCCTGCAGTGTAGTTGCCGTGCACGTCGACGATCGTGACCTGGAGCCCTCCGACGACCCGCAGGACGCGCTTCGCCGTCTTTTGGGCGGAGGCGTCGAACTGGCCGATCCACCTCTCGGCGTTCGCGTCGACCGATCCGCCCGCGCGCGTGACCGACAGTTCCGCATCCTCCGCGTCTCCCGCTGCGTGGGGTACGCGGTATGTGGCGAGCCGAAACCTAGTCGCGTTCGGGACGATCTGCCACCGTGCGGGCATTTGCCATTGCAGTGGGGTTTGCGCCGCGGGAGGTGGCTCTGGCGCGGCCATCTCCGAGTCGGCCGAACCCATCGGATCGACGCGTGGATGTCCGACCGGCAGTTCGCCCCCCGCCACCCCACCTCCGCCCGTCGTGGG
>JALYHX010000060.1 GCA_030776305.1 Myxococcota bacterium | reverse complement strand
CGTCGATTCCACCCGAAGAACCCGACACGACGGGCGACCGGCAGGTCCGAATGTACCGCGGGCGTCGAATCGAAGAGTGATCGCGCGAGGATCGCCTCCCCCCCAGACATCGATCGCACCGCCTGGCGGGCAGAACTCACCGCGAAGGCGCGCGGATTGGGTTAATACCAAATGGTCGTCATGCGCCGACTTGCCACGTTGCCACTCGCTTGCCTCGTTGCGGGCGGCTTGGGCCACGGGCGGTGCAAGGCGGATGGGCCCCCACACCGTCGATCGAGCGAGGCGCCCCACTGCGGTTCATGGGGCGGTTCGACGTGTCCGACGTTGCGGGTCCGCGCTTCGCCTGGCCGGGCAGCGCCATCTCCGCCCACTTTTCCGGTACCTCCATCGCGGTGCGCCTGAGGGACGAAGGCAACAATGAGTTCCAGATCGTCGTCGATGGATCGCCGACGACCGTCATCACAACCCACAAGTCGCTCGACCTTTACCCCGTGGCCAATGGGCTCAGCGACGGCGAGCACGAGGTGACAATCTCGAAGCGCACGGAGGCATCGCTCGGCGAGGTACGGTTCTTGGGCTTTGCGACGGACGCAGGCGGTGCACTTCGACCGTCGCCGGAAATGCCCCAGAGCAGACGCATCGAATTCGTCGGCGATTCGATCACCGCGGGGTTCGGCAACGAAGGCGCGACACCGACCTGCCCATTCAGCCCGACCACCGAGAACGAGTTTAAGACCTATGCGGCGATCACCGCGCGCTCTTGGCGCCGAGCACGTCACGATCGCGTGGTCCGGAAAGACCATCGACGGCATGGCGCAGCTCTACGATCGCACTCTCCCGGCGCGTGCCGACAGTCGGTGGGACTTCAGCCGCTGGGTTCCGGAAGTCGTCGTCGTCAACCTCGGCACGAACGACTTCTTTCAACGCGACTTGCGACAACAAGTATTCGTGACCGCGTACGTTTCGCTCTTGGCTCGCATCCGATCGCACTATCCGCAAGCCCTCATTGTCTGCGCACTGGGGCCGATGCTGTCGGACTCCTACCCTGCTGGTTCACAGAACCTGAGTCGAGCTCGCCGGTACATGCGCGCCTCGGTGGAGGCCGCGCATGGCAAAGGGGACGCGCGTGTGTCGATGATCGAATTCCAAGTGCAAGATCCCTCGAACGCCGGCTGCGGCTATCATCCGAATGTGCGCACGCACCGGCAGATGGCCCAACAGCTCACGGCCGAAATCAAGACCGAGCTGGGGTGGTGAGTGCGGAGCGTGCGTTGAACTAACGTCTACGCCGTGGTAGATGCGCCCCGCTTTTCGCCCGCCCACTGCGACCGTCCATCGCTGCCCACCTTCTCATCAAGGCCCACATGTCCCAATCTCAGATTCCTCATTCTTCCCCGCCACCTCTGGGGTCGAATGGCTCCCCCGCCGGAGGGGGAAGGGTGCTCCAGGTCATCGGCCCCGTCGTGGACGTCGAATTCCCCGACGGGAAATTGCCGAAGATCCTCAGCGCGCTCAAGCTGAGTAACCCGGGCATCTCAAGCGCAAAAGACAATTTGACCCTCGAAGTCGCCCAGCATCTGGGGGAGAACACCGTTCGCGCCGTGGCCATGGACACGACCGACGGATTGGTCCGCGGCATGGCAGTGCGCGACACCGGCAGCCCGATCATGATGCCGGTGGGTCCCGAGTGCCTCGGGCGGATCCTGAACGTGATCGGCGACCCGGTCGACGACGGCCCCCCGGTACAGGCCCGGATGCGGGCACCCATCCATAAGCCGCCCCCTCTTTTCGTGGAGCAGTCGACGAAGGTGGAGATCTTCGAGACAGGGATCAAGGTCATCGACCTGCTCGCGCCCTATCGCAAAGGAGGAAAGATCGGTCTCTTTGGCGGTGCTGGCGTCGGCAAGACCGTGCTGATTCAGGAGCTCATCAACAACGTCGCCAAGGCGCACGGCGGCGTCAGCTGCTTTGCGGGCGTCGGCGAACGCACGCGCGAGGGCAACGATCTTTACATCGAAATGAACGAGACGAAGTTGCAGACGGGCGAGCCGGTCATCAGCAAGACGGCATTGGTCTATGGCCAGATGAATGAACCGCCGGGTGCGCGCGCTCGCGTCGCCCTGAGCGCGCTTACAGTCGCCGAGTACTTCCGCGACGAAGAGAAGCAAGACGTGTTGCTCTTCGTGGACAATATTTTCCGGTTCACGCAAGCCGGATCCGAAGTCTCCGCGTTGCTGGGTCGCATCCCGGCCGCCGTGGGTTACCAGCCGACCCTTGCCACTGAGATGGGAGCACTTCAGGAGCGCATCACGTCGACCAACAAGGGCTCGATCACCAGCGTTCAAGCAATCTTCGTACCGGCTGACGACCTCACCGACCCGGCCCCGGCGACGACGTTCGCGCATCTCGATGCGACGACGACGCTCAATCGAGCGCTGACGGAGATTGGCATCTATCCGGCCGTCGACCCGCTCGACTCGACGTCGACGTTGCTCGACCCGGCAGTCATCGGTCAGCGTCACTACGATGTGGCGCGCCAGGTGCAAGCGATCCTCCAGAAATACAAGGACCTTCAGGATATCATCGCCATCCTTGGCATGGACGAGCTGAGCGAGGACGACAAGCTCGCGGTCGCACGCGCTCGCAAGATCCAGCGTTTTCTATCGCAGCCGTTCTTCGTGGCTTCGCAATTCACGGGCGTGCCGGGCAAATACGTCCCCCTCAAAGAGACCATCGACGGCTTCGAGGAGATCACGACCGGAAAGCTCGACCAGCTTCCAGAACAGGCTTTCTACATGGTCGGCAACATCGACGAGGCCAAGGAGAAGGCGCAGAAGCTGACGGGCCCTGGCTGAGATCCCAATGGCCGACAAAATCCAGCTTGAGATTGTGACGCCGCGCGGACAAGCGCTCAAGGCAATGGTCGATGAGGTGACCGCTCCCAGCGTCGGAGGGGAGTTTGGTGTTCTGCCCGGCCACGTGCCGCTTCTTGCAGCACTGAGGACGGGACTCGTAACGTACAGGCAAGGCAGCGAAACCAAGCGCTGCGCCGTCGGCCACGGTTTTGCGGAGGCGGGACCCTACCGGATGGTGATCCTGGCCAGTGAATTCGTGGAGCGCGAGGGCGTCGACCCCGTGGTCGTGCGAAAGGAGCTCGCCGAGGTCGATCAGCAGCTGCAGAAGCTGGAGAGTGTCCCGGTCGCGGCGACCGACACGAAGGAACCCGAAGCTGCGCTCGTCCAAGCGCGCGGGCAGCGCGATGTGCTGGTCGCACGTCAGAACTGGCTGGCTGCAGAACTTGAGCTCTACGGCGATCCGCCTCCTGCAACGATGCGATTGCATGAAGAGTTCGGCCCTCCCCCCCCTCCCCCGGACGATGAAGTTCCTGCAGCGTCCGACGAAGGCGGGGGAACCGTCGCGAAATCCGCCCGGACGAAGTAGCGTCGCGCAACATGCAACGCTGGATCACCGCGCTCGTCGGCCTCGCGGTCGTGGAGTCCGCCATCTGGATTGGCGTTCGACACTTTCACTTGCCCAAGCCCATCGAAAGCGCCCCGTCGTCGTCGGCAAGAACGGCCGATGGGCAGGCGATGAGAGGCACCGATGGTGGCCTGCTCGGCGATGACTCAGGCGCACTCGTTTGGACCGATCCCACCGGAATGGATACGCGCGCCGAAGGCGGTGTCGGAATGGCTCTGCCGGACGGGTCGCCCGTACCCCCTTTGCCGTTTACAGCTCCGCGTCAGATTCGCTTCGGGGTCGTGCTCGTGTCGTACGCAGGTGCACAACCGAGTACGGGCGGCGCCCGGCCCATCGCGCGGTCGAAGGCGGACGCCAGGGTGCTTGCCGACCGCCTCTTGGCGACAGCCCGGCAAGACTTCCACGCCGCAGTGCAGCAAGGCGACGCGGGATCCGCGGAGGATCTCGGGCACGTCAAAGTGGGTATCCTCGAGGCGGCGCCCGAGTTCGTACTGTTCACATTGCCGATCGCGGGTGTCGGGGGGCCCATCGACACACCACGCGGGTATTGGATCGTCAAGAGGCTCGAGTAAGAGAGGGAACGACATGTCCACGATCGACGTCCGACGCAGCCATGCATTACCGAAGGAAGAGGCGCGAAAGCGCGCCGAGACGCTCGCCACATCGATGCAGAGTCGATTCGACCTCGATTGGCGATGGGAAGGAGACCGCATCGTCTTCGAGGCGACCCATGGCGCTGCGAAAGGCACTCGGGGGTCGGTCGAGGTAAGCGAGCAGGAGGTGCGCGTGCAGATCGACCTGCCGTTGCTCCTTCGCGTCATGAAGGGCACCGTCGAATCGAAGGTTACGGAAAAGCTCGAGCAAGTCCTTTGACACTGCCCTTCGCGGTGGACCTGCGTTACGTTGACTGACCGAAGGCGAGAAGCGGTCGTCCGCGCCGGGTTCGCGCATGCCCCACACGCCCACGCTCAGCCAACCGTCGGAGTCGCCGACGGCAACCTTGTCCGGCAACCCGCCCACGAGGGCAGCGGAAGCGCCGTCCGTGCCGCTACAATTCATGGAGCGCCTTCGGGACGAACTTGCGGCTACGACGCACCCTTCGCGGCGAGCCCGATTGTTGACGGAACTTGCAAACCTGGAGGAGAGAGCCGGCGATGAACCGTCTGCGGCACGCGATTACCTCGCCGCCTACAATACCGACCAATCGTTTCGCGAGCCGCTCGAGGCGCTGGTCGGATTGCTCGAGAAGCGCCGAAGTCTCAAGAATCTAGGAAGGCTCGTGGATGCGCTCGTGCGTTCGGCGACCGCCCCGGACGAGAAGGCGCGCGCGCTCTTGATGCGCGCAACTTACCAGGCGGACGTGGTGGGCGATTTGGCCGAGGCCATGGACAATGCGCGGAACGCGACGGCGGTCGAGGGCGCGCCGGTCGCGGAAAGAGCGAGCGCCTGGCTCGCTTTCGAGGTGCTCGCGGGACGTACGGGCGACGGCACCGCGCGCGAAGCGGCACTCCTCGAGCGTTCGAAATATGCAACACAGTCGGCGTGGCGCGCGCTTCTGCTGCTGGACCAGGCGCGCATGGCAGCGGCTGCGGGTCGGGTGGACGAAGCGTTGTCGCTGGTCGAACAGGCGCGTTCGCTGGGAACTTCGGTGACCTGGAGGGCGACCACGCTCCTCGAACAGATCGTTCGCGAGCACCCTGCCACTCGCGGCAACGACGAGCTGCATGCCCGGGCCCAGATGCACGCGGAGGCAGTTGACGACGTCGCTTCGCTCATCGAAGAAGCACTATCGGATGGGGCGCGCGGCGACGCGCTTGGTGTCCCACGATGGGCACGCCAGCCAGCACGATTGGTGGACGCGTGGCTGGGCGCGGCCGAGGCCAGGCGATCGCTCGGCCAGCTCGATCGGGCAGCGACGACCCTGGACCGCGCTTTATCCTACGTACGCACGATTGAGCAGGAGAAAGGACCGCTCGCCGAAGCAATACTCGTCAATGCGCGGATTCGCATCGCGGAGCAGATGGGCGACACGGGGTTCGCGGCTGCGCTCGCGGAGGAGCGCCTCGCGACCGAAACGAATGGAGGGCTCGCGGCTGCGCTCGCCATGCGAGTCGCCGAGCACGCGGCTTCGCAAGGAGATGGGCAGAAGGCGTTCGCAGCCATATCGCGAGCCATCGAGAATGACCCGGGTTGCTTGCCTGCGCGGGCCCTTCAGCTCGACATGCTCGCGGACGGCGGCGACCCGGGTGCATTTGCCGCGCAGCTCGAAACGTTCGCCGACGAACTGAGCACCGACGAGGCGCGCGGCCGCGCATTTCTGCTCGCCGCGTACGTCTGGGCGGCACAAGCAAAGGAAGTGGCGGGAGCCAAGGCGGCCCTCACCCAAGCGGCGATGTACGGAGTGGCACCGTCGACGACGGGAAGAGTGGCTCGTGCGCTCGCGAGCCTCTCCGATGACGCCGGCTGGTACGAGGAGGCAACGAAACGGCTGCTGGCGGCCGGTGTCGGCGACGACGAAGCCGTGTCCTTGTATGTCGAGCTCGTGCGCCTGCGCCACGCGCGAGGGGACCTGGAGGGCGAGGCGAAGGCGCTGCGGGAGATGGCGAACACGCCGCGCGGGGGTTGGCTTGCTCGTGTGCTCGAGGGGTTCCTGCCACACTCCCCTGTCGGGTCGAACGTCGCTGCCGATCGAAGTTCGTCGGCGGCCCCTGCAGGACGTGCGCGTGCGGCGGTCGAGGAGCTTGCGGCGCTCGAGCGGGATCCACGCAACGCGCGCGGGCTCCGGCTCATTGCCGCAATACGTGCGCAGGCATCGGGGGATACGGCGACCGCTCGCCGGCTGCTCGTTCATCTCGCCGAGGGCGACGCATCCGATCTCATCGCCACCACAATGCTGCGGGACTTTTACCGCGAGTCCGGAGACCACGGCGGGGCGGCGCGCGTCGCATCGGCCGCGGCGACGGCAGTCGGCGACCTCGAGCTCGCGTCCTCATTGCGTTTCGAAGCAGCGTTCGAACGCTGGCGGGACGGCGATCGCAAGGGGGCGATGCAAGAACTCGAGATGGCCGTACCGGGTGCATCGGTGGCGGCGAAAATGGCGCTCAGTTGGATGGCGCGCGGTGTCGACGTCGATTCGATAGATGCGCGCTTGAACGCCATGGATCAAGCGATGGAGGCCGGAGCGACGGACGAGCGCGCGCTGGCTCTCGAGCGCTTCGCCGCACAGCTCGCTGCGGGAAACTCGGCAGCCGCAGCGGCTGCGCTTGCCGTCATCGATCGCGCGCCCGAGGGTGACCTCGGCATCGCGGGGGCACTCGCTCGCCTCGTTTGGTCACGAGGAGGCAGCGACCCGCAGGCCGCACGCAAGGCGATCTCAACCCTTGCCGGATGCGGAGCCAGAGTACTCACGCTCGCGTCGGCGGAGCATACGCGCATCGCGCGAGAGGCAGGCGACCAAGACGAAACTGCGCGTGCAGCTGCACGTTGGTTCGCCGCTGGAGGCGGTATGCCGGCGGCGCTCGAGTGGCTGGCCGCAGCGACGTCGCTGGACGGGCCGGAGGAGGCCGAGGCGCGACTGGCGATCGCGACGCAGCTCTCTGGCGACGCCCGAGAGGCGATGATGGTCAGCGCGGCGCTGGTGCGCGCGCGGGTCGAATCGAACGTGCTTTCGCCGTTCGTGGTCGGACAATCGCCGGCGGTTCGTCTTGCGAACCTGGAGCTCGCCCCACCGGGTTCGGATCCCCGCCGCCGCGGAGCGGCACTCGCCGAGATCGACGGGGCGCTCGGCCCGGGTGCGGAGGCCGAGGCAGTCTCGCTGCTTGGCTGGTCGGTTCTCGCAGCGAATGATGTCGATGGCGCACGCTGCGCCTTCGAGAAGGCTACGACCGCCAATCCAAACGATCTCGCGTCTTGGGAGGGATTGCGGTCGTGCGCGGAGCTGAGTGGCAATCGGCCCGTGCGCGCGCGCGCTGCCGCGGTGCTGGGGGCACTCTGCAAGGACGCTAGCCGAGGAGCGGCTTTTTGGGAGGAAGCCGCCCTGTTGTGGCTCGACCTTGAAGATGAAGCGAACGCAGAGCGCGCACTGACCGAAAGCTTCGCCCGCGACGCCAGGCGGTCGATTGCATTCGACAAGCTATTTCGGCGAGTGCGAGCGCGAAAGGACAACGACCTGCTGTTGGCGCTCATCACGAGACGTCTTGGGGTTGCGGACGATCCCGACGAAATCAAGAAGCTCTACTGGGAGCAAGCGCGCGTGCTGCGTGAGAAGGGTGATCAGGACGGCGCCCTTCTATCGCTCGTGCACGTGACCACGCTCGATCCTGATCACGTCGGCGCCCTTGCACTGCTCGGCGAGATCAACATCCGTCGTAGCAACTTCGAGGATGCCGCCACGTCGCTGGCGCGGCTGGCGACGCTCGACGCTGCACCACCAAAAAACCGCGTCACCGCAGGGGTCGCCGCCGTCGACCTATACGAGAACAAACTGGGCCGCAACGACAAGGCGCTCGAGGTACTCCTGGCACTCCATCACGCGAAGCTCTCGACGTTGCCCGTGCGCGAACGCCTCGCTCGGGCCGCCGCTCGCACTGGCGCGTGGAATGAAGCCACGTCGATGCTCGAGGAATTGATGATCGAGCGGGCGGAGTCTCCGGGGCGCATCGAAGCCGCTCGACTGGCCATGAACATTCATCGCGACCGTCTGGGGCGCCCTGAGGGAGCCGGGGCGGCCGTGGTCAAGTTGCTCGAAGAATCGCCGATGGATGCCGAGGCGCTCGACATGTTGCTCGAGAGTGGCCTCGCGCCGGCAGTGCGCGAACCGCTTTTGGAGAAGGCACGGTGCGCGCTCGTCGAATCATTGCAGACCCACCCGACGGAAACTGCAACCGTGCGGCGGCTGGCAACGGTCGCGCGTACGCTCTCCGACGACGCCCTCCATCAAACGGCCATCGGAGTACTCGTGTCACTCGGCGCGGCCGATTCGAGATCCGAGCAGGCATTCATCCAGTGGGCGACGAAGAAGTCCCGTGCACCACAGATTGCCATTGGACAAGCCATGTTGCGCACCATGCTTGCGCCCGGCGACGATGGGCCCATCGGCAACCTCTTCGTTTTGCTTGGTCCGACGCTTGTCGAGGCCTTCGGACCGACGCTCCAATCCTCCGGCGTCAGCCGGCGAGACAAGGTCGACCCGCGCAGCGGCTTGGCGCTGCGTA
This sequence comes from Myxococcota bacterium, assembly GCA_030776305.1. GTDB lineage: Bacteria > Myxococcota_A > Polyangia > Polyangiales > Polyangiaceae > Palsa-1150. Next base: position 1,074 of record JALYHX010000060.1, on the reverse strand, counting down.
ACGAAATCGGCGCGTGGGCTGGTGCGTTCGGCGTGCACGAATTCGATGTTTACGTCGGCGGAACCGACCCGCTGGGCGTTCAAGGGATCGCCGGCGACCGACCGTCGCTCGTCGTTGGCCCTGGGATCAACGCACCGATCGCACCGATCGCTCGCGCGCGCATCGCTCGAGAGCTCCTCGCCATCGTGCGTGGGACGACCGTTACGCGCTTGCGCGACGACGTCACCGTTGCGGCCATCGTCGTAGCCGCTTGCAGACTCGCGGAGGTGCCCATTGCGCACCCACCCTACGCCGTGCTGGTCGAGGTGGAACGGTTACTCGGCAAGGCCATGACCCGAAAGACGCGCAAGTTGCTTCCAGACGTCTGTCGTGAGATCGCTTCAGGCCGAAGCGACGGGCGTGCATGGAGCGGTCGCGCGCTGGCTTCGCACGATCGCGTTGCAGCCATTGCTGCGGGCGATCCAAGTGTCGTGCTCATGGACGTCCTCGGTGTGTCGCAGGGCGATCTGGCGCAAGCGGTGGCGGGAAATGCCCGCGCCGAGCAGTTGCTTCGTTTCGTCCTCTCGCCGCTGTACCTCGAGCTTCGGCGATCGCTCGGCCTCGACGGGGGCGATGTGTCATGACCGACGACAAGAAGGATCCCGACGACATCGGCGATATCGACTGGGATCGGGCGCTCTCGGAATGGGAGAACACGTCCTTCGTTCCCGAGGTTGCCAAGGACGTGGTGACCGACAAGCCGGCCGCGCTTGCTGGATCGACGAGACCTCTGTACCGGCCGCCGACCGTCTCCCCGGCCGTCAGGCCCAAGGGGCGGGCGGCTCCCCCCGTGCCGGAAGTGCCCCGATGGTCGCCCGACCTCGAGGAGGAAGAGGAAGAGGAAGATGCGTCGGACGCAACGCGGATTCAGCAAGTCCCCGAGGAACTGCTACATAGCCACGGCGAGGGCGAGGGTGCCGCCACGACTCCTGCGGGGTCTGCGTTCGTTCCGCCGCTCTCGACGCAGTCCGACGACGACGAAATCGAGAGCGCCTCGCTCCTCGATGAGATCGAGCAGGCGGAAGAGGCGAAGGA
>JALYHX010000059.1 GCA_030776305.1 Myxococcota bacterium | reverse complement strand
AAACCATAGTGCGAGAGAGCCGCCGAGCGCGAAGACCAACAGGACGGCAAGGACTGACTTCGCAATCCCACGCTTCTTGTCGGCGCTTGCCGCCCGGCCTACCTCTTTCTGCTCCGCGCGCTTGTTGCGCAGAAGGCCCGTCTGTTCGGCGAAGGGGGCGAACTCTTCCCACTCCCCAATGGGCATCAGCTGTCCGCCGATTTCGTCGCGCAGCCCGTGCGCCGCCGTGAACGTGTGTGAAGCGATCTGCTGGAGTAGTTCGACGGCCGTGAACGGACCGTGATCCATGCGGTCCTTGTTGACCACGTAGCGAGGGCGCGGGTCGCTCTCGAGGCGGGCCTTGAGAGCGCTGAGCCGAGCGGTCGGGTCCTCGATTCCTCGCGGCAAGGCAGCGTTCATGCCGGGGGTCGCAGGGAGCGACATGGCCAGGGGGAGCATCGAGAATTTCACGTCGAAGTCGAGCTCGGCGCTCTCATCGAATCGTTTTTCGCTCACCTCCGGCGGGTGAATGCTCCTCTGAGGTGCAAGATGGTACAGGGCGCTGGCGAGCGCACCCAAGTCCGCCGGCCGATGCGCACGGTCGCCGACGATCGCCTTCGCGATGAGGATTTCTAGGGCATCGGGGAGCCTGGGGTCGAAGTCGCGGGGACGGCGCATCGCGGGGCCGACATGTTGACCGGTGATCAATTCGTAGAGGATCGCGCCGAGGGAGAAGACGCTCGAGCAAGCGTCCCCCGGCTGCAACGTCCGTTGAAGCTCGGGTGCGAGGCAATGCCGGTCCAACAGGTGCGTTGGCGGGACGGCCAGCGGGGTCTGCAGGCGCGCCAGTCCGTCCGCAGAAGGCGCTATCGCCGAGGGGTGCACGAACAGTCTCTCTCCGCGGGCGTGTCGCGACTCCAGATCGACGCACACCGGGACGATGATTGCGATCGACTGTTCAAGCGACATCCGTCGTCCGTCGGATCGGCGCGCGTCCAACAATGACCGCAGATTCGTGTTGGGTGGAATCAGCTGCGGTGCGGTCGCGGGAGACGTCACGGACGCGTAGGGCATGGCCATGTTTGAATAGAATACGGCACGGCCAAGCCGTCGCTCAATGGGCTGCCGGGTGTCAGTCTTGGTGTCAGGTCGGTAGTTGCACGCGGCGCTCGTGCGGTCTTTCTTCGCTCAGGGGCCTACACGCCCGCGGGCCAGCTCGGCGACGACCGTGCGGCCGCCGATGACTTGTCCGGTGAGCGCGGCCACCGCTCGGGCCAGGGCGTCCTTCTGTACGGTGACGTAACTCATCCGGTCGCGCACGCGAATTCGACCCGTTTCCTGTGCTGAGAGGCCCTTTTCCGACAAAAGCCGCTGCAGGTCCGTCGGGCGCACACCCTCTCGCTTACCGATGTTGACGAAGAGCTCTACGTAGTCACGCGCGACCATGTCCTCTTGCGCCTCGCGCGTCGATTGCGGATCCACCGCGGTCACGGTGAACGGGTCGCGGACGGAAGGCTTGACGTTCGATATGGTCACTCCTGGCAGTCGCGACCCGGGCTCATCCGCGCCAACACCAATGAGCGGGCGCTCGTCATCGTCTTCTTTTGGCGGTGTCCAAGGGGCATGCGATTTGGCCCGGTCGACGGGCGGCTTGGTTCGAACGCGACGGTCGCGCTCGCGCTCGCGCTGAGGCGTGACGTGCGTCCGCTCGGCGGGCGATGCTTGCCTGGACCGCGTGTCGGCGGGTGCCGGGCGCGCCGAGGAAAGCGAGGCCCCATCGTCTCGGGGACGCTGAGGTTCGGGATTGCGTGCTCGACGTGCCTCGGCTGCCTCTGGGGCGACGTCTGCTCCCCGCGCGCCGAGATGATCGCGAAGGAGCCCGGCCATGATCTGCTCCGCGCCATCGTGCGTCAGTAGCCGTCGCGCGAGCGAGAGATCGTCGGGATGCATCGCGCGGCCCGCGAACGCTTCGACGAACAGCTGCACGAGGTCCATTTCCGCCCGCGTCTTGAGCTCGCCGAGGCTGGGGAGCTGCCGCTCGATTGGGCGGATCTTGTACGTGAGCCGCAGCAAGTACACGTTGCCGATGTCCTTGGGTCCGACGATTGCGATCGCGGTTCCGGTGCGTCCCGCGCGTCCGGTGCGGCCCGTCCGATGGACGTATTGCTCGGCCGTCTCTGGAAAGTCGTGGTTGATCACGTGAGTGAGGTGGGAGATGTCAATCCCTCGTGCGGCGACATCGGTCGCAACCAAGAATCGCAGCTTGCCTTCTTTGGTCGCGTTCATGACCCGCTCGCGATCCGTCTGCGGCAAATCGCCGTTCAACCAGTCCGCATCGAAGCCCCGAGCTTTGAGGGCCTCCGCCACCCGCAGCGTCTCGTCTCGGGTGTTGCAAAAGATGATCGCGCTCTCCGGATCCTCCACTTCCAGGATGCGTACGAGCTGTCCAATCTTGTCTCCCCCGTGCATCACGTAGAGATAGTGAGCGATCTCGAGGGCACCGACCTGGTCGCTCGAGAGGGTGATGAGCTCCGGATCCCGCAGGTGGTTTTGTGCGAGTCGCTCGATGTCGGCCGGAACTGTCGCGCTGAAGAAGAGTCCCTGGCGCTGCTTCGGGAGCAGCGCGAGAATCGCGTTGAGCTCCTTGGCGAAGCCCATAGAAAGCATCTCGTCGGCTTCGTCGAGCACGAGGACGCGAATGGCGCTCGGGTCGAGGGTCTTCTGCCGAAGGTGGTCCAGCACTCGCCCCGGTGTTCCCACCACCACTTGTGCACCGGCCTCCAGCGCGGCTATCTGCCGCGTCATCGGTGCTCCGCCGTAGATCGGCACGATGCGTGTACCCCGGAACTGCCCGATCTGCTCGACCTCGCGCGACACCTGCAACGCGAGCTCGCGCGTAGGGCACAGGACCAGCGCCTGCACCGTCTTCGCGGAGGGCCGTACGATGCGGTCGACGATCGGCAGTCCGAACGCCGCCGTCTTCCCTGTGCCCGTGCGCGCTTGCACCACCAGGTCGCGGCCTTCGGCGGCAAGTTCGAACACGGCCCGCTGGACGGGCGTCGGGTGCAAGTAACCCATGGCATCGATCGCACGACGGACGTCGGCCGCGAGCGGCATGACGTCGAACGTCGGTTCTGTCGTGGGCGTCTCTATGGGTGGGGCGGTCATCGGAACGACTTCTTAGCGCAAGTCCGCCGGGAGGTGCGCTGCGACGTCGCTGCGCAAAGGGGCGAGGTCGGTGAATCCCCGGAGAGCGAACTGCTCTTCGGCTCGTCTCAGCCGCAACAGTACGGCCCACGCCTCGACCCCTTCGCGCGACTTCGCACACGCGAGCCCGATGCTCGCCTCAGCATTCCACTCGGGCAGCAGACCTTCATGAAAGGCTTGGAGAATGGCGCTCCCGTCGGCTCGCGGCGCAGCCGCGCGATTCACTTCGGGCGACCATGCTTTCTCTGTCGCGCGATCGAGGGCGAACGAGAGCGAGCGGATGGCTTCCATGCACGCCGTTTCGGCCCGTCCGGGTGTTGGGGGGGGGCCAACTCGCGCCGGTATTCCAAAAACGGCCGGAATGATCTGCGCCGCGCTCGCACCGATGAATGCCACCGCCGTGGTGACCACGATCGCGTGCGCCATACGTTTCCCTCGCAACCGGGCACGCGCCTCGTCTCCAGAGGAGGCGTCCATGGGTCCGTCATGCTCGGCGTTGCGGCACCTGTCAAATCGCCCGACGCGAAGGCGCCTTGCACGGTTCGCAGAGAGGGGTTGACCCCGCCCCCCAGTAGCCTAGTAGGTTTCAAATCATTTTGAACGTCCCGATGACTACCCCTTTTGCTTCCGTTGCCATCCTTCGCGACGCGGCGACCGTCGAGCGGGCCGGCCCTCGTGCTGCGGAGCGAATCGCGCAAGCGCACGCTCTTCTCGGCGAAGACATGGCCGCGGTCGAGCGCGAGCTCACGAGCGTCGCACGCGAGGGGCCATCGCCAGCAATCGACTCCGCAAGGCACTTGCTCGAGGCAGGCGGCAAGAGGGTCCGCCCGCTGACCGTACTTCTCTCGTCGGCCTGCTTCGGTCCCGTGCCGGCCGCGGCGCGGGATTTGGCCGTCGTCGCTGAGCTGATTCACCTGGCCACATTGCTTCACGACGACGTCATCGACGACGGACAGGAGCGGCGCGGATACCCAGCGCCCCGCCGGGTGTGGGGGAACGCCGTGAGCGTGCTGGCCGGCGATCTGTTGCTCACGCACGCGCTCGAGCGAACGGCGGCACGCGCGCCGAACGGCGTCCTCGCAGAACTCTTCGGAACACTACGGCGATTGGTCGACGGAGAAGTGCTGCAGCTTCGGGGGCGCACACGGTTGGACATGCGCGAGGACGTGTACCTCCGCATCGTTGACGACAAGACTGCATCGCTGTTCGGCTGGGCGGCCCGCGCGGGTGCGTATGCAGCGGGGGCGTCGATGCAGGCGGTTCAGGCGCTCGGCGAGTTCGGGGCGCACGTCGGTGTCGCGTTCCAGCTCATCGACGACGTGCTCGACTACGATGGGGACCCGCACACCACGGGCAAGGCCATTCTGGTCGACCTCGTGGAGGGCAAGCTCACGCTGCCACTGATCCGTACTGTCGCGGGCCGGCGCGACCTCGCCGTCGACGTCGAAGCCGCGCGCGCGGGCGATGGCGTGGCTGCGGTGCGCGTGGCCGAGGCGGTGCGCGCTTCAGGTGCGTGCACGAGCGTCCGCGCGCTTGCCCGCGAAGAGACGGTACGGGCCATCGAGGCTCTCGATTGCATCCCTCCTTGCGTGGCGCACGACATTCTGGCTGGCATCGCCCTCGAGCTGGCGTCGCGCGCCGCGTAGCCGTGAAACGTGAAGCACGAAACGTCGATCGCGATGTGCAGGCCGCCGTGACGATGAGCGAGAACCCGCGAAACCTTTGGCCGTCGGAGGCGACCGTCGGTGACGTGGGCGGGCGCTTGATGGAGTTCTGGGGATTCAAGCGAAACATGGGCCGCGTTTGGACCGTGCTCTATTTGTC
>JALYHX010000058.1 GCA_030776305.1 Myxococcota bacterium | reverse complement strand
GGTCGAGGAACGTCAGAAGACTGCGGTTCCGAAGCGATACCACGTCATCTTTCACAACGACGACTTCACGACGATGGAATACGTGGTCGAAGTGCTGCGACGCTTCTTTCACAAGGCAGAGACTGAGGCGCTTCACATCATGCTGACCGTGCACAAGAAAGGAAAGGCGATCGCGGGGGTTTACCCGCGCGACGTCGCCGAGACGAAAGTAGTCGAGGTCATGCGCGATGCCCGCGACCGCGGTCATCCCCTCCTCGTCACAGCCGAGCCGGAGTGATGGAGCGAATGAGGATCAGCCCCGAAGTCGAAATTGCTCTATCGGTCGCAGCCAACGACGCTGCGCGACGACGTCATGAATACGTCACGATCGAGCATCTGCTCTACGCGCTGTTGCTCGACCAAGCGACCGCAACCGTGCTGCGCCATGCCGGCGGCGACCCCTCTGTGCTCAAGAAGAGGCTCGAGCAGTATTTGAGCGACGAACTCGAGCAGGTCCCCGATGACGACGCCCGGACTCCAACCCCGTCCCTCGGCGTTCAGCGCGCGATTCGGCGGGCAGTCAACCACGTCAAGTCGAGCGGAAAGGACGAGGTCACCGGCGCGAACGTGCTCATCGCGATGTTCGCCGAGCGCGACTCCTACGCCGTTTCGCTCATCGAGGCGCAGGGGGTTTCACGGCTCGACCTCGTTTCGTACGTTGCCCACGGCGTTTCGCGGCTCGACGAGCAAGGGGCTGAACCAAGCAAAGGCGGCGAAGTCGAGGGGGACGTCGAGGCGCCGCGTCCCAGCAGGGACCCGCTCAAGGCGTACACGATCAATCTCAATGAAGAAGCGAAGATCGCGCGAATCGATCCTCTGATCGGCCGCGAGAACGAAGTCACTCGCATCGTGCAGATCCTGGCACGCCGAAAGAAGAACAATCCGCTGCTCGTCGGCGACGCAGGGGTCGGGAAGACCGCGATTGCGGAGGGGCTGGCCCTCAAGATCCAGCGTGGCGAGGTCCCGAAAGCGCTCTTGGGTGCAACCGTTTACGCGCTCGACATGGGGGCCTTGCTCGCGGGAACACGTTATCGCGGTGACTTCGAGGAACGCATCAAAGCCGTCATCAAGGCGCTCCAGAAGGTCGAGAACGCCATTCTTTTCATCGATGAGATTCACACGATCGTCGGGGCGGGAGCGACCACCGGCGGAAGCATGGACGCATCGAACTTGCTGAAGCCCGCCCTCGGATCTGGACGCTTGCGTTGTATCGGGTCCACGACGTTCCAGGAGTTCCGCCAGCACTTCGAGAAGGACCGCGCCCTGGCGCGTCGCTTTCAGCGCGTCGAGGTGAACGAGCCGAGCGTCGAAGACACCGTGAAAATCCTCGAAGGGCTCCGCAAGCAGTACGAGGCCTTCCACGGCGTACGCTACGCGACCGACGCCATACGCGCAGCGGCGGAGCTGAGCGCGAAGTATTTGCACGACCGCAAGCTTCCGGACAAAGCGATCGACCTCATCGACGAAACCGGGGCTGCCAAGAAGCTCGGAATCCAGGCCCCGGAAACGGCCGTCGCGGAGACACCCTCCCACGGGGGCGAACCCGCCTCCGAGGCATCAGCCTTCGACGACCACAGCGCCCCGGGAGTCGGCACTACGCCGGCGCATGATGTTCCGGTCGTCGAGGTGATCGACGTCGAACGCGTTCTGGCGCGGATGGCGCAGATCCCGCCCCGCGAAGTGACGACGAGCGACAAGGAGCGGCTCCGCGGCCTGGAGGCAGACCTCAAGGCGGTCGTCTTCGGACAAGACGACGCGATCGGTCAGCTCGTCTCTGCGATTCGGCTCTCGCGCGCCGGATTGCGCGCGCCCGAAAAGCCGATTGGCTCCTTTCTTCTGACGGGTCCTACCGGCGTCGGCAAGACCGAAGCAGCTCGCCAGCTGGCAAAGGTGATGGGGGTCGCTTTCCACCGGTTCGACATGAGCGAGTACATGGAGGCGCATACCGTCTCGCGCCTCATCGGGGCGCCACCGGGTTACGTGGGCTTCGATCAGGGCGGACTGCTGACCGACACCATCGCGAAGACGCCTCACGCAGTGCTGCTCCTCGACGAGATCGAAAAAGCTCACCCGCAAATCTTCAACATCTTGTTGCAGGTGATGGACCACGGGAAGCTCACGGACCACAACGGCAAGCCGACGGACTTTCGTCATGTCGTCCTCCTGATGACGAGCAACATCGGGGTGCGCGACTTGCAGCGGCGAGCGGTCGGGTTCGGAGACGCGGGCGGACAGGATCGCGACAAGCCGGACACGGACCGCGAGTACAAGCAACTGTTCAACCCTGAGTTCAGAAACCGACTCGATGCGAAAATCGCCTTTCGAGCGCTCGATCCAGGCGTGATGCGCAGCATCGTCGGCAAGTTCGTGCGCGAGCTTGGTGAGCAACTCGCGGCACGCAGCGTCACCATCGCGCTAACGGACGCTGCATCCGACTACCTCGCCCGAAAAGGCTACGATCCGGACAACGGCGCGCGCCCACTCGCGCGTGTGATGCAGGACGAGATCAAGAGACCAATTTCCGAGGAGTTGCTCTTCGGAGCACTGGAGAACGGCGGCAAGGCGTTCGTCGACGCCGTCGCCGAGGCTGGCGCGGAAAAGCTCGTCTTCCGCTACGAGGCGGCAAACGCTAGGGTCGGCTCATGACCCCGACCGTCGTGTCGATCCTCATGGGCAGCAAGAGCGATCTGGACGTCATGCAGCCCGCGCGCGATTTACTCGCAGAATTCAGTGTGGGACACGAGGCGCGCGTGCTCAGCGCGCATCGCACCCCGGATGCCCTTTCCGATTACGTGACCGAAAGTCCGTCGCGGGGAATCGAAGTGTTCATCGCAGGCGCAGGCGGAGCCGCGCACTTGCCCGGGGTGATCGCGGCCAAGACGACTCTTCCGGTGTTGGGCGTCCCGATCCCGTCGGGGCATCTCCTCGGATTGGACGCCCTGCTCGCCATCGTCCAGATGCCCAAGGGGATCCCAGTTGCCACCTTCGCGGTCGGCAAGGCTGGTGCAGCGAACGCGGCCCTCTTCGCGATCGCAATCCTCGCGGCCAAGCGGCCTGAGCTTGGACAAGCTCTCGTAACCTGGAGGAAAACCCAGGCCGACAAGCTCCTTCGGGAGTCCATTGTCGGGTAGCGCACGCGACCGGTTGACTGGAACGTATGTTCAGTCGAAGCTCTTCGTGTGCCCGGGCCGTTGCG
>JALYHX010000057.1 GCA_030776305.1 Myxococcota bacterium | reverse complement strand
ATGCTGGCTGCGTGGCGAATGAGCGGCCGCTCGTCCGCAGCTCCCACGGCCAGTTTGCTCCCGATGACCAAGTCTGCTTCGCCGGTCTCGAGGATGTCGACAGCCCGCTTGTGGAAGGTCGTATCGCAAAGGTCGATCTCGTCGCAGAGCACCACGTTTCCGCTGGCCATCAAGATTCCCTGCTTCAAGGCCCTGCCGTAGTTGGGCTCACCCAGCGAGATGATCTTGACCTGGCCGTCCTCAGGATCGTCGTACTTTCCCGCAAGCTCGTGCCCAATGGATACCGTCCGGTCTTTGGACCCGTTCTCGGCAAGGATGATCTCGTAGCTCCAGCCGAGCGGTTTGAGGCGCTCGCGCAGATCGACGATGGCTGCGTGCAGGATCGCTTGCTCGTTGTAGACCGGGATGACAATCGAAATGTGCGGTTCCGCCGCCTGATCGGCGGCGCGAGGTCTCTGGACGGCTGCCATCGAAGGGATACCTGATTACGCTATCGTGTCGTTTTTGCCAAAGCTTGCGACGAGCGTTCTCGCCTCGACGATGTTGTCCTCGATCGCGCAATACGTCCAGCCGCCATAACGCCCGATTGACCAAACACCGTGCTCGCGCAGCTGCGAAGCCAGCCGCCGGTGCTCCGCGAGCGACTGTTTGGTGATGTGTACGTACGCCGGATCGAGCACGACCGAATGTTCGGAAATAAGGCGCTGTGAGGTGATGACGCCCTCCCGCCGGAGGTCGGCGAGGACGCGCTCTCGCGTCGCAGCGACGTCAATACGCTCCACCTTGGGGAATCCAATCTCGACGTAAAGGCTCATGCGGTCGGTGTCGAAGATGTTGTCATACCAGCCGACGCGATAGAAGGTCGTCTCCCTCGCGGGGTAATAGGCCCAGTGCACTTGTCTCTGTCCCTTACCTTCGAACCCCAGATTGAAAATGAGGACTTTGCTGTAATGCCAGACGGACGGGTCATGGTCGAGCGCGCAGATTTCGGCAAAACGGTCGAATGGGGCGCTCGAGACCAGCCGTTCGAATCGAATCTCGCGGCGTGTCGTCCGCGCCACCTTCGCACTGAGGTCAACGGCGATCAGCCCCTCGTCGAGCGCGATTCCGGCGTCCCGAACCGCGCTCGCCAAGGCTTTCACGTATTCGATCGCTCCCCCCTCGGGGTAGGTGAACGTCGCGTTGTAGCTGCTGTTGTCCGGATGTTTCATGTTACGCACGACGTCGCTGAGGTCCGCGTACGGGAAGAAGCGACCCATGGCGTCCTTGTCGAGTGTCGCGAGGCTGCACGCGTAGAGCTTCTCGTTGTAAGGCACGAGAAATTTCTCACAGATGCTCTTGCCGAAGCGGGAATAAAGCATCTGCTCGAAGTCGCCCTCGGGCGCAGGCGCGTCGCGTTTCACATCGCTCGAACGCGCGAAATAGAGATCGTGCAAGCAGTCGATGAACTCATCTTGCGGCAGCTGGTGGATGTTCTTTTGGAAAGGAAAATCGACAAGGCGTCCTCTGTACGAGATGAACGATTTTTTCTCGACGACGCGGACACGCTGCCCCGGCATGCGCTCGCGCAGCCACCGTTCGATCTCGGGGTGCTTGAAATGGAAGAAGTGTCCGGAATAGTCCCAGACGAAGCCGTCTTTCTTGACGGTCTTGCACCATCCCCCGATCTCGCTGCTCGACTCCAGGACCACGTAATCCTGGTCGCCTCGCGCCGAAAGAGCGGCGGCGGTGGCGAGGCCGGTGATCCCGGCGCCTACGATCAACGTACCGACGGTGTCCATGTCGCCTGAAGTTCAGGACGAAGCGCCGTCACGGATGGAACGTCGCGCTTTGGGATAGCTGCCCAAGTGCTTGACCAGTGGGCACTTCTCGCGCAGACGTGCGAGTGCGCACGCGATGTTGGGGTCATCGCGGTGCCCTTCCAAGTCGGCGAGGAAGATGTAGGCCCATGCCTTTTCACGGCTGGGGCGCGATTCGATGCGCGTGAGGTTGATCCCCTCCTCGTCGAGATCGGCGAGGGCTCGCATGAGGGCGCCGCGACCGTGCCCCTCGCGTAGGCTGAAGGCGATCGTAGTCTTGTCGGAGCCGGTTCTCGGGGCGTCTTCCAATGACACCAGGGCGAACCGAGTGACGTTGTCGGGGCGGTCTTGGATCCGCTCGCGCGCGATGGGCAGCCCATAGAGCTCCGACGCAAGGCGGCCTGCGATCGCCGCGCCTCGCGGGTCCGCGACCGCCTCGCGCACGGCCATCGCCGTCGATGCTGCTTGAACGAGCTGGACCTGCCCGAGGTTCTTTGCGAGCCAGAGCCGACACTGGCCGAGGGGCTGGGGGTGTGAATAGACGCGTTCGATCGAGGCCAGGCCCGAGGCATTGGTCAGCAAGCACTGCGACACTTCCAGCTCGAGCTCGGCTCGAATCAGGAGCTTTCCGTCCATGAGCGCATCGATGGCGGTGTTCGACGACCCCTCGCTCGAGTTCTCGATGGGCACCACTCCGTGCTGAGCGTCGCCGCGTGTGACGGCGTCGAAGACCCCTTCGAACGTCGCCGCTTCGATGTATCGCGCCGCGAGGCCGAACAGAGACCGTGCCGCCGCATGCGAAAACGTCCCTTCCGGGCCGAGATAAGCCACCTTGATCGGTTGCTCGAGCGCGAGGCACGCGCTCATCACCTCGCGATACACGGCGCGGATGGCCTCCCCCGGAAAAGGCCCGGCGCGCGCCGCAAGACGATCCAGGATCAACCGCTCGCGCTCCGGATCGTACGTCGGCAGGTTCGCGTCTCTCTTGACCCGTGCAACGTCACCAACCACGCGCGCCCGCTCGTCGAGCAGCTTCAGGATCTGGTCGTCGAGGTCATCGATGCGTATGCGCAGATCGTCGAGGGACATGGGGTTGGGTCGAGGCCGACGCGGCGCAACATAGCGCGATCGCCGCGACTTGCATTGCCTCAGAAGTCTCAGAATGGAATGTCGTCCTCCGAACCGCTGGCACCGCCCACCGGGGCGTCTCCCGCGCCCGCCATGTCGTCGAACGGCGCATCGACTCCGGCCGGCTCGCGCTGTGCCCGTCCACCTCCGCCCTCACGCGCCGGCGCTCCCTCGCCCCGACCACGGCCGGTCCCCGGAAGCACGATGTTGTTCGCCACGACCTCGGTCGAGTAGCGCTTTTCGCCGTTCTTCTCGTAACTCGATGTTTGAAGACGACCCTCGACGAACAGCAAGTCTCCCTTTTGCAAGATCTTGCCGAGCGCCTCCGCTCGCCGCCCCCAGACCGTCACGCGGTGCCACTC
>JALYHX010000056.1 GCA_030776305.1 Myxococcota bacterium | reverse complement strand
GCCACGCACGTCCTGCCGCAGCCACCGCAGTTGTCGCGATCTCTCGTCGGGTCGACGCAAGTGCCCGCGCAGTTGCCGAGTGGGCTCGGGCAAACGCATTTGCCGCCCTGACAATGCGTTCCGTTCGTGCACACGTTGCCACACGAACCGCAGTTCCTCGAGTCGGCCATGAGGTCCGCGCAGGCGTTGGTGCACAGCGTGCCAGCGTCCGAGCCCGCAGAAGGCGGGCACGTGCAGAAGCCGCTCGTGCAATCGGCGCCGGGAGGGCATGGCCGGCTGCAACCGCCACAGTTGGCCGTGTCGGTGTTCGTATTCACGCACTTCATGTCCCCGTTGACATTGCACATCGCGTTGGCGCCCGTGCATCCGCAGGTGCCGCTTTGGCAGCCGACGCCCGTTGCGCACAGCGCGGGGGCCGACAATGTGCTGCAGCGGCCGCAGTTGTACGGGTCATAGTAGCTGTCCACGCAGACGTAGTTGCACTCGATGCCCCCGTTGCCGAGGCAGGAGCAATATCCGCCCTTGCATTCCGAGCCCGGCGGGCACGGCCGCGTACAACCGCCACAGTTCCTCGAGTCGTTCGAAAAGTCGACGCACTCCGTGCCGCAGCGCGTCTCCGTGCCTGGGCAGATGCACGTACCGGCCTGGCAAAAGGCGCCGGGCGGGCATGCGTTTCCGCACCCGCCGCAGTTTTCGCGCGACCGCATCTCGTCGACGCATTGCGGTTGCCCGCACATCGGGCAAACGCAGACGCCTGCATTACACGTGTAGTAGGTGGGGCAGCGGTTTCCACACGCTCCGCAGTTGTTCGGGTCGGTCTTCGTGTCGACGCACCCTCCGTCGCAGAGACGAACGCACGCGTCCGGTCCCGCATCCGCAGCAGCCTCCGCCTGCGCATCGCCATCGGCCGCTACCCGGGCGTCCGCCTCCTGTCCAGCGTCGCGGGGGACGACGACGTCTGCACCGACGACATCCATCGTGGCGTCGAATCCCCCCGACGGCGCATCGGGGACGACGACGACCGAGGTATCGACGCCCGTGTCGGCGATCGACGCGAAGGGTTCGAATCCCCACAAGTTCGAGCACGCCGATGCGCACAGGACGAGGCCCGGCAGCAAGAATGCAAACGCCGGAACGAGGAGCGCGAAGGCCCGCGGTCGCATTCAGCCCACGCTTCTGGACATCACCACGCGCCCCTCAGTGACACTTGGCCACCGCCGTTCGCGGCGCTCGCCGTGACGCCGACTTCTCCCGACGCAGGCGCCGTGAGGTAAATCACCACGCCGCCCAGGAGGAGCGCGCCGCCCGCGATGAATGCAATCGTCGACGCGGTCGCTTGAGTGTACGCGGTATGGCCGTCGACCAGGCCTTGGGCCGTGCAGTTTTTCGGGTCGGCCGCGACGCACTCGGTCTGAAGCGCGTTGTCGTACGTCGCTTTCGCAACGAGGCCGAGGACCGACCCGAGCGCGATTCCCGCCGCGCCCGTCGCGCCGAGCGCCAGACCAAGGATGCGGCGGCTGGTACCATCCGAAGCGCCCGTGTCTGCCATCTCCGGCCCTTTGTGCACGGCAACGACGGGAGACTCGAGCACGGCTCGGACTCGGCGATCCTTCTCGCCCTCGCGGAGCACGACAGACTCCTCGTCCTTGCGCAGCCCGACGGCTTCGAACGTGAACTGGTGCTGGCCTGGATCGACCGCGATCGCGGTGCCATCGAGCTTGTCGAGCAGCAGCGTTCCGTCCATCGTCACGCGGACGGCGCCGAGGTCGTGACCGAGGCTGTCCTTCGCCTCGAAGACGATCGTGGGGGTGGAGCTCTCGACCTCTTTGAGGCGCTGGGCGCAGTCTTCGCGAATCGGACCCGGGCAAGTCGCGGCGGTGCACACGGCGAAGCTCGCGCGCGCGTCGCGGAGCTTGCCACCGCGGCGCAGGTCCTGTGCGCTCTCGTTCGCGGCGGCGCACTCCTTCTTCGTGGGGTCCGCCGCAGCCGCGCCCGATGTCACGAGCCATACGCCGAGAACGGTCGCCAACTTCAGCCCGCGCGGGCTCATAAGCACTCCAGTTTCCAATGCTGCTTGCCGGTCGCGTCGACGACATAAGGAGGCTGACAGTCGCCGCGTGTCCCGGCGCTCGGAATGGCGGAGGGTGCAGAGGGACCGGAGCGACGACCGCTCCATCGAGGCGACGCTGGTTTCTCTTCACTGGCCACGGGAAGGTCCATGGCCGAGATTTCGGGCGGTGCCAATGGTGAAATTGCCACGACCGTCGGCGCCGGCAGAGTCGGCAGAGAACGGGCACCCGACCCTGCGCTTTGCCCCCCGCCCACCTGCGCGCCAGCGCTCGAGCCTCCCGGAGCCGCGATCCACGCGATTCCGACGACGACCACGACAAGGGTCGCACCGGCGAGGGCGACGGCTCTCTTGGCGCGCGGCGACAGCGACTGCCGGGAAGGCCTTTCCGACGACGCCACGGGCCGCGAGGTGGTGGT
>JALYHX010000055.1 GCA_030776305.1 Myxococcota bacterium | reverse complement strand
GTTGTAGTGCGCGCAGAAGGCCGTGTAGCGGAAGCCGTTCGGATGTTGCTCAAGGTACTCGAGATGCAGAAGCTGCAACGTCACCCCGACGCAGCGCAGCTCCACATACAGGTACGCCGGATCCGGCAGCGGACGCCCGACCCGCTTCGCGCTGCGCGGACCATTGTTGCCGCGCCGCCTGGATGAGAGTCGCTCGCGCCGGCTTGGTGATAGGAGATGGTGCCCGCCCGCCCCGGCCGGCGCGAGGGCGCGCCGACCGAGGGGGGATCGGTTTTCAGAAGGGCAGTTCGCGTTCGCGTTGTGCGGCGGCAAGGTCGGGGCGGTAGCGCCGTACGGCGAGGCCGAGATCGCGAGCACGCTCGATCACGTCGAGGGCTGTCCGGGCCTCGGGGTGAAGGAGGTGATCGGTGTGCAGCTCGGGCCAAGCGGCGGCGAGCGCGAGGATGGCAACGCGCAATGCGGTGTCGAGGACGGCGAGTGGGCCGAGCTCGTGGGCGGCGGCGAGCTTCGGATAGGAGAGCCTCACGGGCGCTGCCCCTCGGACTGCAGAACGCGCGCGACCAGATCGCGTTCGACGGTTTTGCGTTTGCGCCTGGCGGCGAGGCGCATTGCGAGGGAGGCGAGGCGGTCGATGTCGCGCAGGCTTGCGGCGGCGGCCTCGTGCAGCATCGCGATGGCGTCGGAGGCAAAGAGGTCCTTGTTGCCGCCCACGCGCGTCACGCGCATACGGATGTAGTCGGCCGTGTCATCGGGGGCGATCGGTCCGATGGCGAGGCGATGATGCATTCGGGAGTAGAGCGAGCGGTTTCGACGCAGTCGTAGACGGTCTTCGAGATCGGGCAGTCCCACCAGGACGATGGAAAGGAGTGCGCGGCTGTCCCAGGCGTAGTTGAGCAGGATGTGCAGATGGTCGAGCGTGTCCTGGTGAAGCAAGTGGGCTTCGTCGACGACCAAGACGGGTAGGAGTCGCTCCTGGGCGAGCTGTTCGACGTGGGTGTTGTAGAAGACGTCGCCGGCGTTGTGCCCATGGGGAAGCGCCAGGGCCAGGCAAAGCTGCCGGTAGAAGTCGCGCCGACCGAGAGTGACGTTATGGCAATAGGTCAGGCGGAATCGCTCTTTGGGAAGCGCATGCCGTAGCGCTCGAAGCACGCACGTCTTTCCGACGCCGGGCTCGCCGACGAGGGCGACATTCTTTCGGGCCTCGGCGGCGTCCACCAGGTCATCGAGCAGCGCGCGTTTGCTCGGGGGGAGCCACAAGTCGGCGTCGTCGATTTCCTTGCTGAAGGGGTCCGACGACAGGCCGAAGACGGAGAGCGTCTCGGGGCTCATTGGTCCTGCTCCGAGTCGCGGCGCGCGGCCGGCGCACGCCCGAGGTGCACGTCGAGCATGGTGCGGGTGGGGTCGAAGTCCATGCGCGCGGGATGGGGCGCATCGTGATTGGACGGGGAGCGCGGACGGGAGGCGTTTTTGATGGGGTCGACCTTGTGAAGCGGATGCCGCTTCTTCTCGTGCTCGATGTACGGCGGCTCGTCGGGGTCGACCATGCATCGGCCGACGGTGACGAGGCGTCCGGCGAGAAAGTGCAGGTCGGTCTCCCAATCCTCGCCGTCCATGGGGAGGGTCGAATCCCGCCTCACGCGCCGTCGCTCGGTCACGGTGAGCGCGGCGCGCAGGCGCGCCTCGTCGAAGGCGTCCGCGGCGCGCGGCGTCGCCGAGAACACGGCCTTGGGCGAGTCGCCCATCAGCGCGCCGTGGGAAGCCGCGTGGTAGTGGGTGTCGAGCCACGCCCAGATGCGGACGTTGAGGTCGTGCAGCGAGCCGAGGCTGCCCACGTGGTCGAGGCAGCCTTCGCGCAGAGTCCGCCAGAAGCGCTCCATCTTGCCGCGCGCCGGGGCGTCGTAGGGTTTGGCGTGAATCAGGGTCGTGCCCATGCGCGCGCACGCGAGTGCGAGCGTGGTGCCGCGATAGGTCGCGCCGTTATCCAAGTAAAGAGCCCCTGGGGGACCATGGTGGCGCACCGCGCGCACCAGCACCGTGAGCATGTCCACCTCGCGCTCCTGGGTCATGGCCTCGATGACTGGGACGTAGCGTGAGGCGTCGTCGAGAAGGGCGTGCACGCGTACGGGCGAGGTCTTGTCGCCAAGGACCAAAGGCGAGCCATGGCACACGTCGCCATGCCAGAGATCCATGGGTTTTTCGGCCTGCCAGCGCAGGCGCATCTTGCCGCTGCCGCCGGCGCGCAGCGCGGCGCGGTCGACGCCCTGCTCATGATAGAAGCGTCGCACGGTCGATTCGCTGACGGCGCCCTGCTTGAGGCGGCCTTCCGAGACCAGCGTACGCAAGATGAGCGGCACCGATGCGCTCGGATGCTCGCGGCGAATGTCCACGAGCAATCCGCGCATCGCGCGCGTCAGATCGCGACCGCGTCCCTTGTCGGCGCGGCCCGCCGGGCGCAGGGCGTCGATGCCTCCTTCCTTGTACGCGTAGTACCAACGAGCGAGCGTCGAGCGCGAATAGCGCCGCGTCGAATGGCCGCGCGGCGGGCGGAATCGTTGCTCCGAGAGCTGGGCGATGGCGGCTTGTAACTCGCCGTGATCGAGCTCGCGTACGCACAGCGCGCCGACGATCTGCGCTCGATAGAGGGCCACCGTTTCGGCGTGATCTTTGGGGGTGATCGAATTCATGAAGAGTGCACCTTTCGCGCTTTGGCGGGGCGGGATGCCCTCGTCTGGCGCGCCCCGATCCAGCCTGGCTACGGGCCTCGGGCGCGACGATCCAACGAGGTGGGCGAGTAGGGCACGTCCTCAATCAGCGCGGTCATGAGCAGGCAAGCCGCTCGGCGCCCGCGAAGGCGCGTACAGCCCAGGAGCCCTGCCCGAGGGCCATGGCCAGTGCATCCTGGGCGACGCGCTCGGCTTGATGGCGACGCGCCCAGCGAGCGGGCCATGGCCTCACCGAGGCGAAGATCGACCCACGCCCGATGGCGTCAAGCCACCGGCCCATCGCCGGCCACCCCGGCTCCGCCGAGCGCCAGGGTGAGACGCGCTCTCGCGTGGCGCGCAGGCTTGCCCCGCAGAGCGCGTACATCGTGCACGCCAGCGCGATGGCCGTCGCGCTGAAGTGCCGGGCTCGGGTGGCGCCACGCGGCAGCACCGTCACCGTCGCCGCGCAGGGCCGGCACAGATAGCGGCGCACGCGAAGCGTGTGGACGGCCGCGAGGGCGGCGGCCGTCAGCGGACCGCGTACTTGTCGAGAACGCAGCCCATGACCCACCAGCCCCAGCCGGCCCCCCACCGGAC
>JALYHX010000054.1 GCA_030776305.1 Myxococcota bacterium | reverse complement strand
GCTCCGACGAGAATCGCCACGACCCAGGCGGCGAGCTCTCCCGCCACGCGTCGTGCCGCGTCCCACGCCAGCGCAATGGCGAGGACCCCACTGGCGACCGCGACGAGAACGCAAGCACACATCGGATCGCGGACGACCCATGCCGCGGCACGTAGCAGGGCGACGTACACCGGATAACCGGGTGGATGAGGATGAAAGCGGGCCAGGTCGAAGTCGCGCACGGACTCGACGAATCCAACACCGTCCCAGTCGTCCGGCCAGGGGGGGGCACTCGCAAAGAGAAGCGCGGCATACGATGCGACCACCAGCGCGCGGACCGGCCATGCTCGCACGGCGGTAGGGGTCACGACGTAACCTTCTGCGTCCGGAACGTCAGGGTCTTGTCGCTCGTCGCGAGCTGCCGGACGAAGAGCTGCACGAAGTTGCCGAAGAGTGCATCGCTCGGGCCGATGCCGGCGCTCCCCGTCGGGCGCGACATCCAGCGTCGCATCTCGTCCACGATCTCCTGCGATACTGGGTTCACATCCACGACGACGCCCAAGAAATACGACTGCCTCGCCACGAGCAGCCCACGGCGGACGATGGGCAGGTCTCGCGCCTCGGTACATAGACGCAAGACGCCGTCGAGCACCGCCGCGCGGTCGCGCTCCCGCTCGGGCTGCGGCTCGCTCACATGCACGCGGTAAACCTCGTCCCAGAGGTCGTAGACGACGCGGCATACGCGAGGCGCGAGCGCGATGGGCGCGTCCTCCCCTTCTCGATAGAGGTACGCCCTCATCGCGAGGACCATCGGCAACCCGCTCGACAGCTTCTTGATGAGTGCAGGGTCCGACAGCACATCGCGGTACGAAAAGCTTGCTCGTAGCAGGTCGTCATCCCAGGCATAGTTCGCTTGCCGAGGCGTCAGCGCCTCGGGGTGCGCCGGGCGAAGCGTTTGGGAAGGCTGCTGGGCGGCTGCCCCCACGGGGAGCATCGCGACGACGCAAAGCAACGCCAGACGCAGCCAGACCCTCCAATGGTCCATGCGTCCCGCGCGCTTGCTCACGGGCGCACCGCACCTTGTCTCGGTCCGCGGACCGGAATGATGCCGAGGCCCGCGAGGTTGGACAGACCGAAGACGAAGCCGCCTGCCTGGGTGTCGATTCGAAACCCGGCGTTGAACGTGAGATCCATCGGCACTGCGCCAAAGCCGCTGTAGCCGCGCGCGTGGTCGACGAAATCGGCCTGATTTGCCAAGCCGTACACGCCCGCACTTCCGAAGAGGTCGACGCCGTAAATGGATCTCGTGCCGCGATAAAGCGGGATACGGTACTCGACGTCGACTTTCGCAGCATAGTTGCCGTAGCTCACCTCGACGATATCGGTGCCGAGGAAATTGGGGGCGAGGCCGCGATCGAACTTCAAGTCGAGGACGCGGTCGGGTAGCAGATCACTCATATCCCCGACGTAGAAGCGCTCGAAGAGCGGGGCGTTGCCGAAGACCGCTCCGGCAAAGCCTTCGATGTGCATGACGTGTCCCCACGACAGCGAAAACCATTCCGAGGCGCTCAGGACGAGCTTCGCATAAGGGTAGTCGCTCGCGAGCGGAGTGAGTGAAGCCTCGATGCTGCCGACGAGGTGATGTCCCCGCGTCGGCAAGAACGGCTCGTCGCGCGTGTCGTTGACGTATGTGGCCCCGATGGTCGACAAGATGCTCGAGCCGCGAATGAGCATGAAGTCGATCGGTTCGACGTCCAGACCACGGTGGTCGCTGGCCGCGAGTGGGAAATCGCTCGCGTTCGCATCGATATTTTCGAGGCGGTAGCCAAAGACGATCTGCGACGAGACGCCAAGGTCATGGCCCGCTGCGATCCGCCCGCCGAAGCGCTTGTACGGGACCACGGCGAAGTCCTGAGGGAATGTCTGGGTGGTGTCGCTCCTGCCGACGCTCACGTCGCGGTTGCCGAAGAAATCGCGGGCCGCGTTGTAGAGGAGCTCCGTCTCTGCGGTCCAATTGCTTCGTAGAAACTCCGGGTCAGCGAGCCGCGCACGGAGGGCGAGCTGCCCATCCGCCGTGGCGAACGCACCCCCGAGGGCAACGCCGGTTCCGGCGAGGTTCGTCTCCGTGACTTGCGCGCCACCATACGCCGTGAGTGCCCGCGCCGCGCCGTTCGCGCCGACATCGGCGGAGACGCCGAGCCAGGCCCCGTCGACCACGATCGTGTTCCGCTCTACGACGGAGACGACCAGGACGACGTAGCCGCGCCGTGTCCCCCGCCGCAACGACAGCTGCACGTCTCGGAAGAAGCCGGTGCCAAGGAGCCTGAACCGGGTGAGCTCGATCTCCGGGTCGTTCACGTCCAACACGGCGCCCGGACGGAAGGGCACGTACCGCAGCACGACCCGTGAGAGCGTCGTCGTATTGCCGCGCACCTCGATTCCTTCGAGCGCATATTTGAAGCCCAAGGCAACCGGTGCAGCTGGCGTTGCGGCGGCGACGCGAGGCGCCGGTGGGCTCGGCGGAGCCGATGCGGATCCCGGCACGGGTGTGCCGATGGTCACTGGGGGCGGTTCGGGGG
>JALYHX010000053.1 GCA_030776305.1 Myxococcota bacterium | reverse complement strand
GCCATAGCCCACGGCGCCGCGCCACGGGTCGATGTGCGGTGCGACGAGCGCGACCATCTGATCGCGACTGCGGCCCTCACTCGACACGATGCCCTGCGAATGCCGGTCGTGAGCCGAAATCTGTTCTTTCCTTCGCACTTCCTGCCGAGGACCCTGTGCCTTCGCGAGACACGCCTCTTCGATGTAATGCGCCAAGGCTCGAGGTTCGCCGTGGTAGGCGCCCCCGGCGTGCGAGGCCGGTCGGATGGGCACGTCGGAAAATTCGCGCTCGACGCGCGCCAGTGCCACCCTGAATCGCTCGCCTTCGAGGAAGAGCCCACGCTCGAGCTCGTCCGCGAGCCGCACGACGACGTCGATGGGCAACTCCACACCCAACTCGTCGGACGCGCATCGGGCGATCTCCTCGCAGGTCAGCGTTCCGTTGAAGCGGGCGACGACGGGCACGAGCACGGGCGGGACTACGGCGTGGGCATCAGTGACCCCACGCGTATCCCGGAGCACGAGGACACGTCCGTGCTGCTTGTCCGGAACGACGATCGACTCGACCGCACGCAGTACTGGGCGACAATGGGCGTCCATTGCGCTTAGTTTAGCGAGCTCGGCGGCCGAGTCCCGCGGCGAGAGAGAACGGGGGGCACACTTCTCCCGCCAGCTCCCAACTCTGCGGCGGACGGAGCATAATCGGTGACACGTGTCTCGCGCGCTGTTTCGCTCGCTCTTTCGTTGGCTCACGCAACCATCCCTGGTCGGCGCGGCGTATGTCCTGGGGCTGGCGGCCTGGGCGGCGCGGAGCCCAACCCTCGACGAGCGCGAGGGCGGCGCGCAGGCCAGACAGATTGACGCGGTCGTTCACGGTCCGTTTGCGCATGAAATCACGCGCATGGGAGTGGCCATCGCGGCCGCCGCGATCGGCATTGGTGCAACGCTGGGCTGCGCGGCAGCGGGTCTTCTGTGGCTGCGCGACCTCATCGGACGCCGTCCAGAACTCCGGCCGCGTTCTACCCCGAATCGCGCGTGCCTTTTGCTCGCCCTCGTCGCTGCGATGCACGGCGGGCTCCTCTTGTGGGGCATGGTCCACGATCCGCAGCTCTACGCGGACGCCTGGTACGCACGGGGCGGATGGCGCCGGGCAGTGCAACTGTTCGCGACCGATGTTCTCGGTGCCGATGGCGTGACTGCGGTGCTCCTCATCGCGTGTGCTGCGTTCATTGCCGGTCCTCCCTCGGGTTTCTTGCTGTGGCCACGACGCGCATCGAACGCGATCGATCGGATCCAGACACGCCTGGCGCGTCGTTCGGCCATCCCGTGGCCCGCTGCCCGACGCGTCGTGGCCCTGTGCACCGCCGTCGGCAGCGCGGCAACGCTGTTGGCGCTCGCCGTCGCACAAACTCCCTCGGCGAGCGCTCGGTCCCCAGACGACCACCGACCGAACATTCTGGTGCTCGCCGCCGACTCTTTGCGGGCCGACCGCCTCGATTCGCGCACCGCTCCGCACTTGTCGTGGCTCGCGTCGCATGGGACTCGCTTCGATCACGCATACGTATCGCTTCCGCGGACGTTTCCGTCATGGGTAACGCTCTTGACGGGACGCCACCCCCATCACCACGGCATCCGCTCGATGTTTCCGAGATGGGAGGAGAGGGCGCGCAACTTCGACGCGCTGCCCGCGCGATTGGCGCAGGCAGGGTGGGCGACGGGTGTCGTCAGCGACTATGCAGGCGATATCTTCTCACGCATCGATCTCGGCTTCGGCACGGTCGATGTGCCCCAGTTCAACTTCCGGCAGCTCATACGGCAGCAGGCGCTCGAGCGAGAGGCGCCGCTTCTGCCGGTGCTCGACTCGCGCGTGGGACGCGCCGCTTTCCCGGTCATGCGGGAGATGAACGCCGCGGCCGATCCGTCGCTGTTGGCGCAGGACGCCGTGCGGATGATGCGACAGCTCGCGTCGCGCGGACCCTTCTTCTTGGTGGTGTTCTTCTCCACTGCCCACTTTCCATACGCTGCGCCGGCGCCTTATTACGGCCGCTTCACCGACCCCGCGTACCGCGGTCGCTACAAGTACGACAAGCCGGTCGGCCTCGGGCACGAAGCGCCGCCGGACGGGCGGGACGAAAAGCAGGTGCAGGCGTTGTACGACGGCGCCGTGTCCGCGATAGACGACGCGGCGCAGTCGGTCCTGGACGCGCTCGCGAGCGACGGGCGGATGAACAAGACGATCGTGGTCATCACCGCCGACCACGGCGAAACGCTCTTCGACGCTGGCCACGGCATCGGTCACGGGGACCACCTCTTCGGGGACGAGGGAACCCATGTTCCTCTGGTCATCATCGACCCGCGGCGCGCGACGCCACATCGCGACGCGAGCGTCGTGCGCGACGTCGACCTCGCGCCGACTCTCTATGCCCTGGCGGGTGTCCGGCCCCCGAACGACCTCGATGGTCATTCGCTGGACCATGCTCTCGACGGGCGCCCGGTGCCGGCCGCGCTCGCGTACGCCGAGACCGAGCTGTGGTTCACGGAGGAGATCCCAGGGCTGTCGAGCGCGCTGAGGATCCCCTATCCGGGGATCGCCCGGCTGACGGAGGTGGACACGCGACACGGCGATGAAGTGGTGCTCCGGCGGGAGATGCGTGCGCTCACGATCGTCGCAAGGCATCGAATGGTGCGCGACGATCGCTGGAAGCTCGTCTACGTGCCAACAAGGACCGGAGTGCGGTGGATCCTGTTCGACACGCGAAGCGATCCCGGCGAAGAACGCGACGTTGCAGCGGCACATCCCGACGTTGTCGCGCGCCTCCAACCCGAACTGTGGACGTGGATGCGGCGCGACGCCGAGATGACCGAGCGCGGTGGATACCTCGTACCGCGGGACGCCGACGAGTCCGTCGTCGCCCGGACGGAACAGACGGAGCAGGGGGCGGTACGCGTCGACGACTCCGAAAGTCAGGGAGGCCGCTGAGTGCGACTCGCCTGGTCGTCATGGCCGTCGCGCGTGACGGCTGCGTTTCTCCTCGGGGCCGCGACCC
>JALYHX010000052.1 GCA_030776305.1 Myxococcota bacterium | reverse complement strand
GGGTGACGACCTCCTTAAGAGGATAGGGATACTTCGGTCCGAACACGCTCATTGTCCTCGCCTGCCTCTGTCTCGATGCCAACCCGGAGGATCGGGCAGCCGGCTTGCACGCCCGCGCGGTCACCATGGCCTTCGCGACGCAAACACTCGCGACTTTTTGTAAGCCTCGTCTGCAGAGTGAGACTGAATCCACACTATGTCAATCCCGCTTTAGGACACCTGACTTATTTCGTGTTGTCCCCACTCCGGGGTGGATTCGCGCATTGGTCATTTTCGGATTGGTCCAGGTGGGGAATTTATCCCCAGCGACCGATCGCTCTTCCGTTGCTGCTGCCTGATTTCCACTGGATCGATGGGGAACCGCTCCCCAGTGAGAACATTGTCTTTTGTTTCCGCTACTTGTAACATTTTCAGGCCCTCGACCTCGGTAATCTGCTGGGGAGCGGCTCCCCAGCGGCGGCGCCTTCGGATCGAGCGTCTCGATCCTTTCGAACACTTACCGTGTCGACGCCCACCGGTACGCAAGTTGCGCTAGGGCCTCTCGATACCGACTGCTTAGGCGGGGCGCGTTGACCCCCGTAAAGCCAACTTCCATTCACCCTCGCACTCCACATTGGCCAAATGCCGACTGCGCATATCGCGCAAATAGGTATCCGTTCGCCCACTCCCGTATCCGAAATTCCTGATGCGCCAAGCCCCTATTCCTACCGCTTCTCTCGCCTATACGTCGCCAAGCGAGAGCCAGACACGCCGAACGAGCGCCCTCTCGAGCGCGCTCGCTCCCATCGCCGAGCTCCTGGGCGACGAGCGTAAGGAGCAGAGCACCAAGCTTGAAGGGCAGTCGCGCGGCAGAGACAGCGCGGCGCAACCGCGCGTGCTTGTCATCACGGCGGCCATCGCGCATCCCTCCCTCTACGACGAGCAGCTTGGCAAGCGATTCGGTCACACCAACGCGACCGCCGTGTACGCGAGCGTGGGACCTGAGCAACCCGGCGACGCCGGATGGGATCTGCGGGGCCATCGACAAAGCCATGGCCGCATTGCCCCCTGGCAGCACGGTCGTCGCCGCGCTTGCTGGTCCGCCCGCCGGGGACCGGCTTGCCCGCGAGCTGAGCGTGCTCGCCGCGCGCCATTCGCAAGTCCGTTTCGAGCGGCACACCGTGCGCATCGACCGGGACAAGAGCGTGAGCGCGCACCGTCGATACCAACTCCCGGCGCTGCCCTCGCACGATCGCGGCCGATGAACACTGCCGTCCAGCTCCGTCCCGTGGCCGCCATCGACCGGCCCCGATGCGAGCTCCTTTATGGCGAGCCGCTCGAGGTTCTTGCGGGCGAACTGGGACCGATCGCCCTCTTTGCCGCCGGCGAGATCGTCGCCTACCGGCTTCGAAGCCGGCGCCGCGCGCGTCTCTTCGTCTTCCGAACCCTCACCGTCGACGACCCATTCGCCGCCGGCGTTCCCGGCGTACGCCCTCGCGTGCAGCTCCTGCTCGAGCTGCGCTCGGCCGGCCGCGTTCGGCTGGCCCGCGGGCTCTTCTCCTACCTAGTCAAAACCGGCCGCAACGCAGCCCAGCTGCCGGACTCCTTCTACCTGCGCGTCGGCGTGACGCTCGCGGGCCGGCTGCCACGTCACAAGATCCTCGTGTCACTTCTCTCCACCGTCGAAAGAGCGCGCCATGGCACATGAAGCTGGAGCCCCGCAAGAACACGGCGCGATAACGCGCATTCTCGAACCGCCACGCCGTTGGCTTACCTATCGTCAGGCGGCTGAGTACTGCGGCTGGTCGATCACGTACGCGCGCAACCTTGTCAGCGCCGGCCAAATTCCCGTCTACGGCAAGCTTCGGGGTACGCCGGTTCCGCCGCGACATGCTAGATCTGTTTTTGACGAACCCTGATGCTGCGATGCGCAAGTTCCACGCGGAAAGGAACTCGCATGGCAGTTAGAAAGCGTATTCAATCATGGCAATACGACTTCACGATCTCGGGCTTCGGACGGCAGCGCCAAGGAGGTTTCACGACCCGAACCGAAGCCACGCTTGCGGAGAAACGCGCGCGCGAAACGCTGCTTTCCGGCGCCAAGCAAATGCTCTTCTCCGATGGATATGCCCAGTACATGGCAGCGACTCGCATGAAGGACCGCGGCCGGGATGCGTACGAGCATCTCTGGAAGCGGATCGGGCCCGAGCTCGGTCACCTCTACGTCGAGGAGGTCGATACCGGCGCTCGATGTCTTCAAGCAATCGCTTCCCTCACACCTTGGACCGAAATCGATCAATCAGTACTTGATTCTCATCCGCGCAGAGCTTCGCTTTCTTTGGAAAGCGCGGTCGGCTTCGGACCGTGCCTTACGTGCCCATGGAGTCGGTCGCCAAGCCGCACGTGGACTGGTACACGCAAGCGGAACGCGACGAGCTCCTCGCAGGCATGTTTCGTTTGGAGCCGCAATGGTATCTCTTCTACTACCTGACGATGCGGCTGGGCCTGCGTGCCAGCGAAGTCTACGCCATCGAGCATCGTCAGATCCGACGCGAGCCCGCTCGGCTCATCGTCGATCAGGCTGTGCAACGCGGCACGAAGACGAGAGAAGCCAAGCTCGTTCTTCGCAAGAACGACGAGGCGTACGTGGTCGAGCTTACCGGGGACGTGCTCGCCGCTGAGGCGCTCAGGCCGGCGCACGCTCCGCACGAGGGAGCGGCGCTGGGGCATGGCACCATGGCGTCACCGGACGCCAACGGCGAAAACACGCGAAGTTGTCGTAAGTCCTTGTTTTTCTTCGTTGCGCGGGCAGGATTTGAACCTGCGACCTTCGGGTTATGAGCCCGACGAGCTACCAGGCTGCTCCACCGCGCGGAACGGTCGATAGTCGAATCAACGAGTGTCCACAAGCCCTTCCGACGCGTCGTGGTCAAACTCCGCGGTCGTTGCCACCGCGAATAGAGTTGGCGAGGCTCGACCGTGACCCCGACCTCAACCTCACCCCACCCTGACCGTCTACTTCCCCCCCCCATCCTTGCAGCACCGAAACCCCGTCTCGTAGAACCGAAACTCCGGACCGTGCGCGTTGTTCGTCGAGTGGCAAGTCGGTTTGCCGCCCCCATAACACCCCGACCAGTAACAGCCGATCAGCACGTACGGCCATCCGTTCGCGTGTTCCCGCGTCCGCACCACCCACTCCTCCACGTTCCCGGTCAGGTCGTACACCCCGTCCCGCGAGACGCACTGCCGTCTTGCTCCGCTCGGCGTCGCCTGATCCAGCTCCTCGGCGTGCGACTTCGCTTCGGGAGCGGGCCACTTCGCCAACGTGCCCTCCTGCACCGTCCGCCACGGTCGGTCGTCGTTGCAACGCCCCTCGACGTGCTCCTCCCCGTACGGATACGTCCTGCGACTCTCCCCGGCGCACGCCGCGATCCACTCGTCCTCGGTACAGAGTCGCTTTCCGTGCGCCGCGCACCAGGCGTCCCCGTCACGCGCGGACTGCATGACAAGCGGTCGTTCCCCACTGCGGTTCGGCGCCTCGAAACGATCGATGCAAAAGTCGCCCACCCGCACCATGCTCGATGGAC
>JALYHX010000051.1 GCA_030776305.1 Myxococcota bacterium | reverse complement strand
ATACGATTCATTATTGTCACGCGGGTAGGCAGCGCGCCTACTCGTGCAACGCGCTCGGATTCCGCAAGTGTGACGCCAGCAAAAACGGGATACGTTGCGCTCCGTAGTCTCCCCGTGCAATACGGTCGAAGTTCGTGCCATCTCTCGGGGTCGATGAGGACGATGCCATGGCGCGCAAGTCGGTACCGCCCTGTGTCGGCGAAGGCATGGTCGTGCGTCGCTTCGTGATGCGCGCTCGCGACGTCGTCTTCTTCAAGGGAATCGTAGAGGCGAGCGAAGGGCTCGCGGCGGTCTTCGCCGAGCGGGGCGGCGATCTCGCGGTGGCAGCGCCGGCCGAGCGCGCGAGAGAGCTCGATGCCTTACTCGACGAGCTTGCGAGCGAGCTCGGGGCCGTCCGCGTCACCTGACACCCGATCGAGGACCGCATGAAGGTCACCGGCAAGGGGCGCATCTACCACGTGCCGTCTGCCTGTGTCTGGATGGTCGAACTCGAGGCGAGTGCAATGCAAAAATGTCCGATCGAGGCCGTTCTTCTCTTCGAAGAACCGATTCGTCGGCGGATGGCCGTACCGGTTGTCCCCGAGGATGGGATGGCCGATCGCCGCGAGATGGCGCCGGATCTGATGCGTCCGACCTTCTTGGGGCAAGATGCGAAGAACACTGTGCCCGGCCGCGATGGCCAAACGCCGGTATCGCGTACGGGCAGCTTGCATACTGCCGTGCTCGCGCAGGTCGCGCGCGACCGATCCTTTCGAAGGGGTGATGCCGCGCGCTGCTCCCAGGTAGACCTTACGCGTCGATTCTGCGGAGAGTACCCGCTGCCATTTGGCGACATAACCGGCGCGCCGCGCAAAAAGGACAAGTCCACTCGTTCCGATGTCCAGACGGTGAACCGGAACGGCGTCCTGGGCGCCGGGCATGCGCTTGACGCGCGCGAGGAGAGACCCGGGGTATTCCCCCTGAGGCGTCGTCGGCTCGTGGGCCCCCTTGTCGACGATGATGGCCTCGTCGTCCTCGTACATCACTCGTGGCGCCGGCACCGCCGCACGGCCGATAAAAGCCACGGTCTCGACTTCGTCCGTGAGTGGGATCATGTCGATGGGGTGAAGGGAACGGCTCGCGTAACCCAGGCGTGCGAGATGGTCGAGATCGCGCGCGAGCGTCACCGGATCACAAGAGACGTAGGCGATGATCGGCGGCGCCAGGCGAGCGAGCCACTCACGGACTGAAGGACTGGTGCCTCGACGGGGTGGATTGACGACGACGGCATCGAAGCGACGGCCCTGGTGCGTCAGCGCACGTAGCGCGACGGCAACATCCGCACATTCCGCTTCGATCACGATGCCTTGCGCTTGCGCCGCGGCCCGTGCTTGCGCGACCGCGGGAGCAAACGACTCGACGAGGTGGACGCTCGCCCCTGCCGCGGCGAGCGCCAGCGCGATCGACCCGGAGCCGGCGTAGAGATCGAGCACTCGGGGCGGGCGTCTGACGGCACCCGCCGCCATCGGCGTCGTGCCACCCGCCGCGTCCGCTGCGGACGGCGCGGCGACGACATTCCGCGCTGGACGAGGCAGATCGAACGCCCGCGCCAGCAGCGCGTGTACGCGGCCCGCCTGTCCGCGATGAGCCTGGACGAACGAGCCGAACGTGGCCAGATGGAGGGACCCACCCACCTGGTCACGAGCGGACTGGACGCCGGCAAGCAGCACGGTTTCATTGCCGAGCACCTGAGGCCCGCGTCCATCGTGGAAGCTGCAGGCAACACCCTGCACCTGGGGAGCGGTTTCCATCAGCTCTCTTGCGACGCTCGCCAGCGCTTCGACGGACGCTCCTGGAACCCGCTCCACGACGAACGTCACGAGCACGCCGACCGTCTCGCCGTCACGCACCTCGCGCAAGTCGACCGCGCGCAGGCAGCTTCGCGCTGCCGTGCCCACTGGCGCCAGCACCCCACCGCTGATCTGCGCCGTGGCGATGCGCTCGCGGAGGATTGCAGCAACGCCAGCAAGCGATGCCGCCAACACCCGACAGCGCGGTATGTCGACCACTCGATGCCCGCCACCCGTGGCAAAAAGCCCAAGCTTGGCGTCCGGCGCGACGATCAGCTTCGCGCGCGTGCGATACCCGACCACCGGCTCTGCTGGAGCGACCGGATGCGTAGGTATGAGCTCGAGCGAAGGGTATCGCCTCAACGAGTCGACGACGTATCGGTGCTTGGCCGCCAGCTGTTCGCGATACGAAAGCCCGATGAGCGGACAACCGCCACACCCGCCCGCGTGCTCGCACACGATCCGCTGCTGGTCGGACGACGCAATCATCAATGCGCCGGCCAACCCTAGCATGCGGTTCGCCTGAAATAGGCCGTGGGGAACGATCTCAGGGCGAAACTCGTCGTCATTCGGAACGTACTGCATAGGATGCTGGCGGACGCGCTCGACCTCGCAGGCGCGCGACCATGGCCCCTTTCGGGCTCGCGGTCCCCGTGCCGGGCACGGGCGTGCGGGCGCGTGGTACAAGCCACACAGTGTCGTCGCGCATCGAGGCCGACCGTGCCATGGAGCGATACGCCGCCGGTGACGAAGGGGCGTTCGGACTCGTGTACGACGCGCTGGCTCCTCGCCTGTACGGCTACTTGCTTCGTCAAACCCGTGGAGATCGGGCGCGCGCCGAGGACTTGCTTCAACAGACGCTGCTCCACATTCATCGCGCGCGCGACCGCTTCATCGCCGGTGCCGAAGTGATGCCTTGGGCATTCGCGATCGCTCGTCGGCTGCTCGTCGACGCCATTCGGCGGAGCAAGCGCGAGGTGCTCACCGAGGACGGCGAGCCGGATCCGGGCGTCTCCGATTTGCCGACGGCCCTCGATTTGGTCCATGGGCATGAGCTGGGGGCGATGGTCGAGAGCGTTCTTGCGCGTCTCCCTCAATCGCAGCGAGTGGCATTCGAGCTAATCAAGCACGAAGGTCTGAGCGTCGCGGAAGCGGCCGAGGTGCTCGGCACGACCGTGGCGGCGGTGAAGCTGCGCGCACACCGAGCGTATCAAGCGCTGCGCGGCGCATTGGGCGACGTGATCGGCGGGCTCGAGGGAGGCAAATCGTGAGCGACCGGCCCACCCTGTCGGTTGGCGCGGCACCGGACGACGACCTCCGTGCGCGCGTTATGGCCGCCGTGCAGGCCGAGCCGATCGGTCCGCGCGCGGCTGGCGTCCGCAAACGCGCGCGGCTCATCGTCGCCGCGTCGTTGTTCTCGGTCGTACTTTCGATTGCCATCGGCCGGCCCGGGCTGCGCGGAAGACCGCTTGCTTTTGTCGCGTCGCTGGGTTTGGTATGGACGGTCATCGGCGCCGTGGCGACATGGGTGGGGGTCATGCGCGGCCGCTCGATGCTCGGGCGGTCCACGGGTTGGAGGATGGCAACGGCGATCGGGACGCCCGTGTCGCTGCTCGGTGCATCCGTCGTGCTCGGGTATGCGTGGCCATCGACGTTGGTCGACAAGGCTGGGTCCTTTGCGCATCTGTCGTGCCTGGTTGGAACGACGGCGTTCGCGCTCGCGCCATTTGCCGCGTTCATGGCGATGCGGCGCGCAAGCGAGCCTGTGGCTCCGCGGCTGTCGGGCGCCGCGATCGCAGCCTCCGCTGGGGCGTGGGGCGCGCTCGGGATCGAGTTGCATTGTCGCTACACGTCGTCGTTGCACGTCGTCATCGGGCACGTACTTCCCGTCGCGTTTCTGGTCATCCTCGGAGCGACGCTCGGCGGTTGGGTCCTGGGCATTCGCTCGGAGAACGGATAAACCCGGCGGATCTGACCCACCTCGAGCCGCAAATGACGCGCGATGTTGAATACGACGCGGTGATCGTCGGCGGCGGTCCTTCAGGACTCACGACCGCGTTGGCGATCGCGCGAGGCGCCCCGGAGCTCGTTCCGAGGATCCTGGTCCTCGAGAAGGCGCGCTATCCGCGTGAAAAACCGTGCGCGGGTGCGATCGGGGGTCGCGGAGACAGGCTGTTGCAATCGATCGGCGTCGAGATCGACGTCCCCAGTGTCCCGATCGATGGGGTGTCGTTCCGTGGACTTGAAGGGGAAGCGGTCGCGGCTCCCGGGGCCATCGGGCGCGTGGTACGACGAATCGAGTTCGATCACGCACTGGCTCACGCCGCTTCATCGCGGGGCATCGTCATCCGCGAAGGCGTACGCGTGAGCGGTGTTCGTGATGGGGAGGGAGGCGGAGCTGTTGTCGAGACGAGCGAGGGTGCGCTGCACGCACACGTGGTCGTCGGGTGCGACGGGGTCGGAAGCACCGTGCGGAAGGGACTGGGCCTCGGGGCGGGTCAGCTGCGAGCCCAAGTGATCGAAGTGGACACGGAGCCGGTTGCCGGCGATCGAGACCGCGCGCTCTTGCATTTCGATGCGAGTGACCCGCGCGTGCTCGGTTACGCATGGGACTTTCCGACGATGGTTCGCGGGCGGCCTCTCGTCTGCCGGGGCGTATACAGGGTCAAAACGGATGTGGACGTCGAAGCCGGTACGCCCGACGTCGGCCTGCTGCTCGCCGAGCGCTTGCGTTCACTGGGGATCGATTCCGCGAAATGCGAGTCCAAGCGCTATGCCGAACGCGGCTATGAGCCAACGTCCTGCGTCGCTCGACGCGCAATGATGCTCGTGGGCGAGGCCGCCGGAATCGACTTGCCGACGGGAGAGGGAATCGCGCAGGCAATCGAGTATGGCGTCCTCGCCGGGGGGTTCCTCGCGCGCCGGCTTCGGGTGTCTCGAGGACGTCCGGTGGTCGTCGACGATTGGGCGGACACGGTGGCTGGCTCGCGTCTCGCGCGCGACTTGCGGATTCGGCTGCACTGCATGCGGCTCTTCTTCGGCCCGTCGCGGCGCCAAGCCGAGCGCCTCGTCACGGACTCTCCGGACCTGTTGCATGTCGGTTGCCAGCATTTCGCCGGGCAGCGGTATGACTGGATCCGGGTCGGCAAAGCGGCGTGGCTTGGGGCGAGATTGGCCGCAGCGCGCGTCGCGGTTCGCGGGCTGCCAGTAGTCCGGACCGGACGGCCAACCTGAGAACTATGGCGACAGACGGTTGAGCATCCTCGGAAACGGGATGGTCTCGCGCACATGCGGGAGCCCGCAGACCCACGCGACCGTTCGCTCGATGCCGAGGCCGAACCCCGCATGCGGAACGCTGCCGTAACGCCGCAAGTCGAGATACCAATCGAACGCGGCCCGCGGCAGCTTGTGCCGCTCGATCGATGCCTCGAGCTTCGCGAGGTCGTCTTCGCGTTGCCCCCCGCCGATGATTTCGCCATACCCCTCGGGCGCGAGCACGTCCATGTTCAGCGCGAGAGTGTCGTCGGCGGGGTCGCGCTTGAAGTAAAAAGCCTTGAGCTCGGTAGGGTAGCCTCGCACGATCACAGGACGATCGAAGCGCGCGCTGATGGTCGTCTCTTCGTCGGCACCGAAGTCGTCTCCGAACTTCGCTTCGGGATGTCCCCCCTCCTGAAGGATCGCGATCGCGCGCTCATACGTGATCCGTGGGAAGGGCGGATGAACTCTCTCGAGGGCTGTCGTGTCGCGCTCGAGCACTTTCAATTCTTCGCGGCGCTCTTCCAGCGCGCGACCGACGATGTCTGCGATGAAATCTTCGGCGAGTCGCATGTCGCCCTCGAGGTCCATGAAGGCGACCTCGGGCTCGACCATCCAGAACTCCGCCAGATGGCGGCGGGTCTTGCTCTTCTCCGCGCGGAACGTCGGCCCGAAACAGTAAACCTTGCCGAACGCCGCGGCCGCCGCCTCCATGTAGAGCTGACCTGACTGAGTAAGATATGCCTTGTCGCCGTGATAGTCGGTCTCGAAGAGCGCGGAAGTCCCCTCGCATGCATTGCTGGTCAGGATTGGCGCGTCGACCAGTGTAAAGC
>JALYHX010000050.1 GCA_030776305.1 Myxococcota bacterium | reverse complement strand
GCGCCACTGCGACAGTCGACCGTATCGCTGTCGCAAGTGGATGCGCGTGCCTGCTCGCAATGACCGCTGCATAAGCAAGGGACGGCGCGACGGGAACCATCAGTCGCGCGTAGGGCATCCAATCGCCACCGACGGCAATGATCGCCACCACGTGCGCCACGGCGGCAAGGACGATCGTGAGAGCAACCGGCGATCTTCTCAGTGCGATGGGAGCGACGATCAAGATCGGCACGACCGTCACGATGCCGGCTGCTCCGGCGTACGCGACCCCATGGTCGATGTCGCTCGGCTTCGCCATCACGGCAAGCGGCGCGGCGTGACCCCACACGATTGCCCTAACGAGCGCACAACACACGAAGGGGGTGATCGCCACAAATGCCACGGCGATCACTCGCCCCATGGGAGCGCGTCTGGCGACTGCCGCTCCCATCCCGAGCACACACGCCCACGGAGCCATTTCGGGCCGTAACGCCGCCGCGAGGCCGGCGAGAAGCGCGGTCAGCCAGGGCCTTCTCGTCGCCAGCGCCGCCGTCGTCGCGAGCGCCGTCGCAAGCGCCGTCTCCATGCCGCTCACGGCGTGCGCAGCGATCGGTACGGAAAGAGCGACGACGGCCAGCGCAGCCGCGCGAACCCAACGCGGCGCTTCGTCGACGCCTCCCAGAGCAGCGCCGAGCCCGGCGCCAGCTCCCACCCACGCCACGAGGCCTAGGACCTTCGCTCGCCAGAGGACGACGAGTGCATCGACCCGCGCCAGTGGTGCAAGGACGAGCGGCCACACCAGCGGGGTCACGCCGTCTGTGGGCGACCCGTCGATGTCGAAACGCCACCCGAATCCCAATGCAATGTGTCTCGCGTAACGGACGGCGATGAGAGCGTCGTCCACCGTGAACCCCCACATCCACAGCGCGGGGAGCAGAGCGGCGATCGCACCGAAAGCCGCCCATAGAACGCGAGTTTTCCCGCTGAATTCGCGCGCAATGCTTGGATCGAACGACACGCCGACACCCGTGGATCTGACCGCCGCTATCAGTCGCTTCGTGCAATGTCCAATCCGTTGCATGACGCCGAAAAGTACGTCCATTCATGCGCGGATTTCTACGATTCGATCCAAGAGCTCGCGCTGACCCGAATGCGCTTCGAGATCGTCGTCGCCCCCCACCCCTCGGATACCGAGGCTCGTGCAGGTCTTCGACCTGTTGCCGGCGAGCCTGGCGGCATGGCGACGAGGCTGCCTGCAGAATCATCCAGCGGCCGCGACTCTGCGCCGTCGTTCGTGCGGCAGCCCAAGCCCGGCCTGCATGTGGTCACACGTGAGCGCGGCCGGCCCGCTCGCGAGTTGTTGGACGTCTTCATCGACGGAGCGAACGTCACTGCGCGTGTGCGCGAGACGCATGGCGCGCTCGTCGTGCGCGACCTGGCGCTCGGGCTCGTCGAGCTTTCGCGCCGTGAACGCTCGAAGGTCACCATACGTTTCTACGAAGAGCCCTGGGAAATGTGCATCGAGCGCTTCGGCTCGACGGCGTGCGTGAGCGTCTACCGGACCGGCTCCGATCCACAGGTCGCCGTTTACGACCGTCCGGTTCCTTTTGACCAGGTCGTCACTGCCGTCCGCGATGCGATCGACCGCCTGCTCAGGAGCAACGAGGCCCTCGCCGATGCTCGGCTGGACCTCGGGTCGGCGGCCGAGCTCCTTCGCCACGTGGTGATCGCCGACGGGCGCGAGGACGTACCGATTCCCCCAGCCGTGCCCGTGGTCGTCGAGCTAGACCGGGATGCGCCTCTATCGTTCGGAGCGGACTTCACCATGCGCGCCGTGGACCCGTCGGCGGGCGAGCTCGGCGTCGAGCCGGACGACATCGAGCGCGCGGACTTGCACGCGCTCCTCTTCCGAGGACGCGTGTCCGCAGAGGTTCGCAATCACGCAGTCGATCTGGGAGACTGCCATCCGCTGCTCGTTGCCGAGCGTCTCGTCGACCTCGCACGCCGCGGATTCGATGCTTGGGAGCGTGGCCTGGCCTTGAACGCCCGCGGAGAGGCCGCCGGTGTCCTGGTCGGGGTGCGCGTCACGACCGACGGCGAGGTGGCTCTCACGTTGGGTGCGGCACGAGGGGGATTGCCCGGCGTCGGCGCATCCCGTGCAGCGCACACCTTCCCGGCGCTCGGAGCGACGGACGTTCTCGACGCGGCCCTCGCGTTCGGACGGTCACTCGTGAGGGCCATTCTGCGTCATGACCGGTCGCAATCGAACAACCTGCGCCTTGGACCGCTTCGACGTGCGCTGCGGGAAGCGACCGATTCGCTGCGAGAGGCGAACCAGACCGATTCCAAGGTCAACCCCACGCCGGAGCCCTACCGCGCGTTCGCCGCGACGCTTCAGGATGCGCGGACTCGCCTCCGCACGACACTCCCCGCGGCACGCTTGCGCTATGCACCGCGGTGGCGTGCCATCGTGCCCGGCATTGATCTGCGCGCGACCTACCTTTGCGGAGACCGCATCATTGCGAGCTCGGCAACCGAAATGTGGGCGCTCGACCGTACGAGCGGCCGCACCCTCTGGCGCGTCAACATCTCGCGCGGTACGAGCGTCGTCACTCCGGACAGCGTCGCCCGCCTCGCTCCGGACGGTACGATGCGCGTCTACGACATACGTACTGGGGAGGCCACGCTGCGCGCGCGTCTCGCTCCGCGCGCCGGCGGTCCGGTCGCAGGCACCGTCGTCTACCTCCCCGGGCTCCCGAAGCTCGTCATCGTGACCGAGGGCGCCCATCACCTGGTTGCCGTCGATCTGACCAGCGGCGAGCCGCGATGGCGTTGGTCGTGGAGTCCCAGGGGGGGCGGAAGTGCTACGAGCGCTGGGCAAGCTTGGGGTGGGCGCGCCGCGGGAACGCCTCGAATCAAGCGCGCGGGCCGACTCGCTTATTTCACCTCCGGCGGCGGCGCTCTCACCGCGCTCGATGTCATCACGGGCGCCGTCGTGTGGAGGCTTCGAGATCGACTCCGCTTCCGTACGCCGCCTACGGTCGTACATGATGCGCTCTTCGTCGTCGCGGGAGGGGCTCACGGCGTCGCGCGGCTTTATTGCGTCGACCCTTATTCGGGTCACGTCCGTTGGGCAAAGACGATCGCCGAAGCGAACGCGCCCTGCACGGTCGAGGGAGGACCGATGGTCGCGTCCCACGCGGTAGCAGCCGCGGTTCGGCACAAAAGCGGTCTCGCACTTGCGGCGTTCACTCGCGACGATGGCACGCCCATCGTCAGCGGCACGCGCGTCGTCGCCCCCCGGGGCACGTCCTGGCTCGCGGTGGACGACGCCTTCATCGGCAACGCGCCCACCGGCGACCTCGTCGCGATCGATGCAGTCACTGGCGAGTTCAGGTGGCGGCAGGTCTTGGGGCCATGTCCGCTCGAGTCCGACGTACCCCGTCGGCTCGAGCCGGTCCTCCGCTGCGGCGCTCTCTTCGTTCCCCATGCCGAGGTCGTCGTCGTTCGACCCCGCGACGGCGCGGTGCTGGGCGCCGTTTCCCCGACCGAAGCGATTCCGGATCTGCTCCGGGTGGACGAGCGGTGCGACGTGTATGTGGCCGAAGAAAGTGGGCACCTGATCGCCTTTGGCGCACTCCCCCGGCTATCGATCGTGAAAGACGGACAAACCTGAAGGAATCTGCACGTCCGAGCGTGCCATTGAGCGGACGCGGTCATGGGCGTCGCTGGCCGGTCTCCCGCGTCCGTGCGACTCTTGAGGTAGTGCAGCCTCAAACGTGCGTGACTTGTGGCAAGAAGCCACCAGAAACGGACTCGTTTACGCTCATCAGCGCGCAATTCGGCTGGCGGCTCACGCGAGTGTCGGGGGAAAAGGGGGCGACGATCACCCAGTGGCGGTGCCCCAAGTGCTGGCGCGAACACAAGAGCGCGCGCAGTATCGCGCCCGGTCCGTCCCCACCCTGGCCTTCGGGCCCACCGCCGCCGTCCGATGCGCGACCGCAAGTGGAGACCCCAAAGCCGTCAGTGGCCCCGCACCCATCGACGAGTCAGCTGCCCCCCGGCTCACAGAGACGCCCTTTCCGGCCCGTCCGATGACCCGACTTGCGTCTGTGACTCAAGGGGTCGCTGGCTGACTCTGGTCGCGCAAATACGTTTTCTCGCGATACAGCACCGCGACGACGATGAAGAGCAGCCCCACGCACGTCATCACCAGCGCGAAGAAATTGAAATATTCGGGACCGACAAGCTTGTACGTCGAAACGTGGGCCGTGCCGGCGTCGAACGTGCCCGACGCGACAACGGGTCTGCGCTCGACCGCGTCCATGAGTTCGACGCGCTTGCCTTGTTCGTCGATTGCCGCGACGAGATACGTGCCGGCGAGGGGTCGCGAGGGCCCCTCGGCCTTCACGACGGCGAGACCCGTGACGCCCGCGAAGTCGATCTTTTGCCCCGGAACGAATCCGTGGACGTCGGCGAGTTTCACCCATGTCTCGCGGCCGACTTCCACGGCGGTGGCCTCGAGCGGGCGCACCATCGCGTGGTTGACGGCGGCCGTCATCAGATTGCCGACGCTCGTGGAGAGCAAGAAAATCGCCATGACAAAGCTCTTCATCCGGATGGGCGCCTGCCTGTAGCTGAATTCGAGCGCCGTGATCGACACGAGCACTTCCGACGCCGTGAGAACGACATAGGCGAGGATCTGCCACCACACGCTGACTCGGTGTCCGCCTTGAATCTGCGACTCGATCCAAGACACAATCGAGAACGACCCCGCGATCGTGAAAAAACCGATGCCCATTTTCCGAAGCGGAGTCACCCGGAAGAATTTGCCCATCAACGGGTAAATCCCGAACGTGAATATTGGGACCAGGGCCAATATGAGCAGACCATTGACCACCTGGATCTGCGCTGGCAAGAGGCGAATGCCGAACCCGAGATCTTTGTCCATGAGCGACGACTCGGCCTGCAATGTCCATGTCTGTCCATTCGATTGATCCCAGAGCGCCCAGAAGACCGCGACGAAGAGATAGATGATCGCGAGACTGCCTATCGTCTTGAGTCCCTCGGACGAGAACACATCGCGGAGCCATGCCTTCCCCGCAGGAGGAACGACCGCGTACTTGTGGCGGCCCAACCAAAAGACGATCACCGCGACGAACATCATCGCCGCGGGCATGCCGAACGCAGCCGAGGGACCGTATTTGTCCAAAAGCACGGGGCCGAAGAAGATTGAAATGGAGGATCCGGCGTTGATGGCAAGATAGAAGTAGCTGAACGCCCGCTCGATGAGGTGCTGGTTCTTGCTCGTGAACTGGTCGCCGACGTTCGTCGAGACACATGGTTTGATTCCGCCGGTGCCCAATGCGACGAAGAAGAGCCCCAGGAGCAGGCCTGTCCTTCCGGGTACGACGGCGAGCACGGAACACCCAACCACGTAGACCATCGAGAACGTGAGGATCGTCCGGAACTTGCCCCAGAACACGTCCGATACGATCGCGCCGACCAGCGGAAAGAAGTACGCGCCGGACTTGAAGAGCGAATGCCACGTCGTGGCGTCGGCATCTCCCATCCGCAGGAAGCGGGTCATGTACACGGTGAGAATCGCGTTGATGCCGTAATAGCAAAAGCGTTCAGCAAACTCGTTCGCCACGATGAAGGGAATGCCGGGCGGCATCTTGTCATCACGCCCTCCCGCCGAGCCCGGGTCGGCCTGCGCGGGATCGCCAAAGCGGGTATCTCCGACGGCGGTCGTGGCATTGGCCTCCGAAGGTACGCTTGCGGTCATGAGGTCGGAGGGAAGCGCCCGGCAGAGTCCGTTGTCAAGCGCGGGCACCGACGGCTCGGCGACCAGCGACGACAACAACTGCAACGCATGCGTACACGGAGCGCAGCGAGGACACGTTACGCATCATCGGCGCTCGCTATCCCCGCCCAGAGTCATCTCACCCCGACGGGCTAGCGCCTTGGCGCCACCTTCGAATCCACGTTGTCGGGCGGGCTTTCGCGGAGCATGAATAGCCCCGCCGCCGCCTCGCGTCTCGCGAGTTGCACGCGCGGGGCAGCGTCTCCGGCCGGGTCAGCGTGCCGCGCGCGGTCGAGCCCAAAGAGGCACTCAACCCAGCGACCGTCATCGCACGCTTGCAGCGACTTGCCGCGGAGGTCGGCGACATCGACCTCCGGCGCGCGTGCACCCGGCGGGGCCGCGGGA
>JALYHX010000049.1 GCA_030776305.1 Myxococcota bacterium | reverse complement strand
GCTCACGCTAGACAGCGAAGGCATGCGCGCGTTCACCGAGTTCGCCCTCCGGCTCATCGACCGCCTCGAGCGGTACACGGCGGACACGTCGGCGGCCCGCGGCCGCTCGCCCTCTTTTGCGCGACGCAGTCCACGGGGCAAGGAGTAGAGCCATGGGAAAATCGCTTTATGAAAAGGTCTTCGATCGTCACACCGTGAGAACGCTGCCGTCCGGGCAGGTCCAGCTCATCATCGGCCTTCATCTGGTTCACGAGGTCACGTCCCCGCAGGCGTTCAGCATGCTCGATGAACGTGGGCTCGGCGTGCTCATGCCCCAGCGGACCTTCGCGACGATCGATCACATCGTTCCGACCGATCGACCGCTCCGCCCATATCCAGACTCCATGGCAGAGCAGATGGCGGCGCGGCTCGAGTCGAACGCAATGAAGCACGGGATTCGCTTCTTCTCGCCGGAAGAAGGCGAGCAAGGAGTCGTCCACGTGATCGGCCCCGAGTTGGGGCTTACGCAGCCGGGGATGACGATCGCCTGCGGCGATTCGCACACATCGACGCACGGCGCGTTCGGCGCAATAGCGTTCGGAATCGGGACTTCCCAGGTGCGCGATGTCCTCGCCACGCAGACGCTCGCGATGGAGAAGCTCAAGGTCCGCCGGATCGAAGTCACGGGGCGTCTTTCACGGGGTGTGTATGCGAAAGACGTCGCGCTCTACGTCATCGCGACGATGGGCGTTCATGCTGGCGTTGGCTTCGCCCACGAATACGCGGGCGAGGTCGTCGACCGAATGTCGATGGACGAGCGCATGACCCTCTGCAACATGAGCGTCGAAGGGGGCGCGCGTTGTGGGTACGTGAATCCTGACGAGACGACGTACCGCTACATCGAGGGGCGGCGATATGCTCCGAAGGGCGACGCGTGGGGCCGAGCGATCGAGGACTGGAAGCGCCTGCGCAGCGACGCCGATGCCCATTACGACGACCGCGTCTCGATTCGCGGAGAAGAGATCGAACCAATGGTCACGTGGGGGATTACTCCCGGCCAGTGCGTAGGTGTGAATGGCGCAGTGCCGAGAGTGGCCGAGATGGCGGAAGGGGAACGCGGTGTGGCCGCCGAAGCTTATGCGTACATGTCGTTCGAGCCCGGAGAGTCCATCAAAGGAACGAAGGTCGACGTAGCTTTCATCGGTTCTTGCACGAACGGCCGGCTGAGCGACTTCGACGAAGTCGCTCGAATGCTTCGAGGCAGATCCTTCAAGGTGCACGAGGGCGTTCGGGCGATCTTGGTACCCGGATCGCAGGCTGTGCGGCGCGCGATGATCGAAAAGGGCTACGATCTTTTGTTCGCCGACGCTGGCTTCGAGCTTCGCGACGCCGGGTGCTCGATGTGTCTAGGAATGAACCCCGACAAGTTGAAGGGACGCGAAGTGTGCGCCTCGTCGTCGAATCGCAACTTCAAAGGTCGTCAGGGATCGCCCACGGGCCGCACGCTGCTCATGAGCCCGGTCATGGTTGCTGCCGCAGCCATCGCGGGGCGAGTGACCGACGCCCGCGAGCTGTTCGACAATTTCTCGCAGACGGATAGGTGAACGACGATGCTCGACGCAAAACGGATCACAATCGAAGGAAGTGGAGTTCCCCTACGAGGCAACGACATCGACACCGATCGGATTCTGCCTGCGCGATACTTGAAGAGCGTCGTCTTCGACGGCCTCGGCGAGCACGTGTTCGAAGATGACCGCGCGGCTCTGCGGGCGACCGTCGGGATGCACCCCTTCGACGACCCACGCTTCGCGAATGCGCAGGTGCTCCTCGTCAACAAGAACTTCGGCTGCGGCTCGTCTCGCGAGCACGCGCCTCAGGCCCTTCTTCGTTGGGGAAAAGGGATTCAAGCCATCCTCGGCGAATCGTTCGGCGAAATCTTCTACGGAAACTGCGTCGCGATCGGAATCCCGTGCGCCGTGGTGAGCTCCTCGACCATCGCTGCGCTCCTGCAAGCGGTCGAGACGACGCCGGCCCTCGCGCTGCGGATCGACTTGGAGTCGCGAATGATCGATGCCGGCTCCGCTCGGTATCCGTTTTCGATCGCCGACGGACCGCGCTCGCAATTCATGGAAGGCCGCTGGGATTCGACCGCGGAGCTCTTCGCCGCGAAAGATCGGATCCGTGAGACCGCAAGCCGAATTCCGTATTTCAGAAACTACGCATGAGGGTGGGGCCGACCCATTTTCGCTGGTGTCTACGGACGCTGCGCCTGAAAGGCGCGCGCCTG
This sequence comes from Myxococcota bacterium, assembly GCA_030776305.1. Taxonomy (GTDB): domain Bacteria; phylum Myxococcota_A; class Polyangia; order Polyangiales; family Polyangiaceae; genus Palsa-1150. Next base: position 1,446 of record JALYHX010000049.1, on the reverse strand, counting down.
CTGTACGCACGATTTGTCGCCGAGATCTTTGCACGTGCTGATGAGCAGCCTGATCTCCGTATCGGAGGCCTTACCTGAATAGACGCGTTGTTCGAGCTGTTGCTTCAACAACATCTTCGCATCCTGCGTCCCCTGCAGTGCGAGCTGTCGTTCGCGATCATCGACGCCGCTGGATGGGCGCGACGTGGCGACGGGCAGACTGGGCGGCTGCGGCAGCGGCGGTGGCACCATCACCGGCGGAGGAGATGGCTCAGACGCCACGACCCAGCGGCGTGCCGCATCCGGACGAGAAGTCAGCAGCGGCGCCGCACTGTCCGGGATCGCGCTTGCTGCCGGAAGCTGCATCAAGTTGGTCGCCGCGGCACTGACCGCGACGTCGAGCCCCTGGAGCTTGTCTGCACCGAGCTTCCGACGACTGGACTCGACGGTCATGGCTTGCGCGACACGCTGGTAGAGACCCCGCTTTGCCCCCGTGTCCGTCTCCCTGTCCGCACGCGCCAACAGATCGTCTGCCCACTTGTTCTCGATGTCCTTGAACGTTTGGGAGAGGCGCAGCGGTGATGTCACCGCGACTGCGGCCAGCGCGTTGTGCGCGCCTTCATAGTCGCCAGTGCCAAAGAGCGTCCTCGCCTGGTCGAATGCCACCCGGTCGGGAGACGATGCCATGGTGGCCGGAGGGGGCGGTGGATCGACGCTGGTTCGCGTGTACGCCCAGACTCCAGCAGCGCCCGCCACGACCACCACCAGGAATGCTGCGAATGGCAATGCGTTCGCGCCACGTGACCCGAGCACGGCATTCTTTGCAGCGCGGTCGGTCATTGCCGGGAGCTGCTGACTCTCGGTGGCACGGAAGATTTGTCCGGCGCCTACGAACTTGAAACGGACGTCGCCGAGTTCGATGACATCGCCAGGCTCGATGATTCCCCGCCGCAGCTCGGAGCTATTGACGCGAACGCCATTGCTCGACCCTTTGTCGACGATTTCGAACCGCCCGTCGCCGAGGGCGTGCACCTCGCAGTGCAGGCGGGACACCGAATTGTGATTCACGGAGATCGTAGCGTCCTCCGCCCGCCCGATCGACAGCCGCTCGCGATCGAGGGGAAACTCGCCACCTGGCGACGGCCCGAAAAGCATCACGAGACGGTTCGGTCGATCGAGTAGCGCGGCAGCGCGGGCGACGGGGGCGGTCGGGACGGTCTGCTTGGGGTCGCTTGACGTGGGAACCTGTGCGTCGACCAGCGTCTCGTCCTGGAGGACGATCCGATAGTCCCCGATTTGAACAAGGTCGCCGTGGGCCAGATCCTGCTCATGCGTCACGCGTAGACCGTTGACGAAGATGCCGTTGTAGCTCGTCAAGTCCTGGAGGACGAACGTGGGCCGCTCCCCATGCCCGGGCCCATTTCGCCTCAAAAGTCGCGCGTGTTCACGCGATACGTTGCGCTCTGT
>JALYHX010000048.1 GCA_030776305.1 Myxococcota bacterium | reverse complement strand
TCGATGTCTCGGCGGCTTTCGATGCCTCCGCTGAAGGTGAGACCGGCGCAGCCGCCGTCGATGCGGCCGTCGACGTCGACGCGATCGCGACGGCCCTCGACGCTGCTGTCGATACGGCGGTCGACGCACGAGTCGACGCGACGCCGGTCGACGCGACGATGGTCATGGATGTGGGCGCCGACGTCGCACAATACGATGCGGGTCCCGGAAGTCTCGGAATGGGTCTCGTGGCCTTCTACCCATTCGACGAAGCGAGCGGCACCAATGCCGGAGACGGATCAGGCAATGGTCAAACCGCGACGATGAACGGCGCGACCTTTGCGCCGGGTCAGCGCGGAAATGCCGCCACGCTGGATGGCACCAATCAGTACGTGAGCCTTCCGACTGGCATCGTGAGCAGCCTGACGCAGTGTTCGATTTCCTTCTGGGTGAATCTCGTCGTTTCATCGGCGCGTGGTCATATATTCGACTGGGGAACGGGCAATACCGCCTACATGTCCATTTCGAACAATCAATTCGCGATCTCGGTGGGTGGGATCAATGCCGAGGAACGGATCCATATGCCCTCGCTGCCGACGGGAATTTGGCGTCATGTCGTCGTCACTCTGGCGGGGAGCGTGGGGACGATTTACGTCAACGGGGTTCAAGCGGGCCAAAACGCGGCGATGACGCTGACTCCGTCCAGCCTCGGGATGACGACGCGGAACTGGCTTGGAAGGTCGCAGGACCCCACGGATCTCTATCTGACTGGGCAGATCGACGAGTTTCGGATCTATCGGCGCGCGTTGACGCCCGCCGAGGTGCAGCAGCTCTTTCAGCTTCGACTGTGATGTGACGGAGGCTTCGAGCCATCCGAAGACTCTGGCACATACTGCGCGATGCCGTTCCCGAACGACCAGTCTTCCTTTTCGACTTCGACGAGGTTGATGATGACGTCCGCCCCCGGCACGCCCGCTTTCTCGAGCAAGAGATCCGCCATCCGCGCGTAGAGCGCCTGCGAGGCTGGGGGCCCGTCACGGTAGTCGCGTCAGCCGCTGAATCACCCCAAGCAACGCCGGATACCGTCCGGCCAACTCCGCCCGCGTCGCCAACTCGAAATCCGCAAAATCAAACCCGGGCGCCACGGTGCATCCGCACAGCGCAAAGCGCGCTCCCGGCGAGACGGCTGCTTGCCAGAGCCCCGCCGCAATGACTTGTTGCGGCCGCTCGCACTTCTCGATGTCCCTGCCCAAAACGGCGACCGCATGCACGCCCGATTCGGAGATCGTGTGAAGCTCGAGCGAGTCTCCGCCATAGTGATGCCAGACCTCGTCGGATTTCACACGGTGGAACGCCGAGAAGCTTCCGGCCGGCAGCAAGAAATAGATAAGCGTCGACGCGGCTCGCGGCCCTCGTTGCGTCTGTACGACGAGTGCCGCGCGAAAGGTCTCACGATAGAAGCCGCCCTCCGGATGGGGCGCGAGGCCCAAGGCGGCGACGATCGCCGACGCGTCTTCGTTCACGAACGACGATTTAGCTCAATCTCGCCATCGTTCGCCATCCAACTACCTCTGAATGGTGCTCGGATTCTTCGGGCTTGGCCTTGCCATCGATGTCCTGGCACCGTAGGTGCCCCGTTCCCACACCCGGCCCACTCTTTTGCGACTTACAGCGCGCGTAAGTACGCCAGGAGGGCATCACGATCCCCTTGCGGCAGACGCGTCCCATACGTGTGACCGGTCACTGGGCCCGGACCCAGGAAGCCCTTCGCGTAGTTCGGCTGGAAGCGCTCGGGAGACAGGAGCTCTTCGAGCGTGGCGACCGCCCCGTGGTGGAAATATGGCGCCGCATTCGCGACGCGAATGAGCGCCGGCGGACGGTAGGCCCCGGTACCGCGAGCCCCTCCGTTCGCGAGCGCGCGGTCTGTGCCGACGCGATCCGCGGGCACCAATGCGCCTCCGCCGGAGGGGTTCGAGTGACAGGGCTCGCAGCGGCGTCCGAAGATGGCTTTGCCGCATGCGACGGTGGCCGGATCGTCAGGAGCCGCGGCGGGGGGTGGAGTCAGCGAGTAGACGAAGAAGGCGAGTGCGAGGGCCAGTTCGCGGGGCGGCCGGATGGCTTGATGGTTCGACGTCAAAAGCTGCGTCTCCTGGCGAATGGCCAGCGCTGCGACGCCCGTGTGCTTGATCGTGCCCGCCTGCGTGAGAAACGTTTGATGGCGTAGCCCCCATAGGTCGGGTACGGCGACGGGATCCTCGTCGTCGTCCTCGGTGACGTCGGCTCGGCCGGGGCCCCACGTGCGCATGCGCCGCGCGAGGTCCGCGTCGACGAAGGTCCCCGTATTCGCGTGGTAGGCGAGCCGAAGCGCGCCGAAATCGAACGCTCGTCTTGCGCGACCGACAATGACGCGACCCTGGTCGACGTCGGCATGACAGATCGCGCAGGTCATACCGATCTGGCTCTCGCCCCGCGTGTCCACGAACGCAACGACTCCGGGATAGCTTCCATCGTCGGCAGAGCGCACGCCCATGCGAGCGCCCACGTCGGGATGCGCTAGCCCCCATTGGACGTGTTCCTCTCTGCGTAGCGGATAGCGAAAAAACACTTCTCGCCCGAGTGCTACCCACGCGGACATGCTGACGGGGCGCGCTCCGTCCCATAGGGGGGGCGTGTCCGCTTCGACGATCAGCGGTCTTCCACGTTCCACGGCTTGTGCCATCGAACGTGACACGACGACCGACTTCGGGTTCCACTCTGGGAGTAGGTCCCAGCCCAGCGTCCCGAGCCCGTACTGCGTCAGACGCTCACGCGAGTACGTGTTCTCCGGATTCGTGAGGGAATCGACGAGAGCCGCGCGGCGAAAGGTCGGATCCACGAGGTAGCGCAGGCCCTCGGAAAGCATCCCAGTTTCCGACCAGGGATCGGACCGTGGGGCGGTGCGGCTCGCGTGCGATTCGTTGCACGCCACGACCACGGTCGTAAGGGCGACGAAAAGGGCAAACCCGTGCGTCGCTCGACCCGCGATCATGTGGCAAGGGGTGCCGGTCGGGTCAGCTGCGGCGACTCGAGGGTGACGGCCATGCCGTCGACCAGGATTGTGATCCGAACCTTGTACGGATGGGAATAAGTAAATGAGGGATCCAGCGTGGACCACGCGGGCGGCGAAAGAGTGTAGCTGGTCTTGA
>JALYHX010000047.1 GCA_030776305.1 Myxococcota bacterium | reverse complement strand
GCATCGGGGACAAGGCACACGGAGCCAGACGCTATGGCTGCGGTCAATCGCGAAGCACACTCGGCCTCTAGCCGTCACCGGCGGGAGTGGGTAGAGCGTCTCTCGTGGACTCCAGCCCGATCGACCGCAAGAGCGCCGCACCCATGACGCAAGCCGACCTCGACGCCAGGCTCTATCTCCTCGGCAAAAACCGCAGCGCGGTCATGGTGATGCTGTCGAAGGCTCGTAGGGAGGGGATCGATGTCGAGAACGTCGCCGCCATCGTAGCGGATACCCGCGACTCGGTCGGAGGTCCCATGGCTCGGGCCATGGTTGAGCGGAGTAGTGGAGGGGTCGACGCAGACGCCGAAGCGGCGCGGGCGGAAGCGAAGGACGAGATCCCCACCCTCGTCGCCGTCGTTACGTTGAAGCTCGCGGTCGCGCTATTCGCTGACTCCCATCCAGCCGTGAGCGATGGGCTCCGCCAGCCGCTCAAGCCGAGTGGAGTCCATGTAGTGGTCGTCGCGTCCGGCGGGGCGACGCTGATTCAGGTGAGGGCCGAGCCCGGCCCAGTCCCGGCGAGCGCGTAGGGAGTCACGCTCGGCGCGAGGTCGCCCTGGTTCAGGATCGCCCGGTCGGACTGCGGATCGACCAAGAGAACGGAGTCGAAGAACAGCAGCTGCCGCTTCACGGCAGCGTGCAACGGCGGATCGTCGGCCGGAAGGATTAGCGCCTTGAAGGAGGTCACCGCAACGGCAGCATAACAAGATCACGACGTCGCATGGCGATTGGCGGGCCGTAACGGCGCGACGTAATCACCTGGAGGATGACCCCCTTCGACGAGCGCATGCTCCATATCCTCGCGCGACGCGGGATCACACAAGACTCGGACGGCCATTTTGATCGGTCGCCCACGTACACCGGCCCGAGATCGCCGACGGACGACGAACTCCGCTACATGAACGAGAGCCTGCCGCAGTTCGACACGAACGCTTGCCTGGTCCGCCAGTGGGTCCAGAACCTTGCGCAAGTCGTCGAGACGCTCGCACGAGAGGGAGATGGGGCCGAGTGGGCCTACGTCGCCGTGTTCTGGGTTCGGTTGCACGGGCTACTCTCGGAGCTGCGCTCGCAGTACACGGGATTTCTTCGCCTCCCCAAGATTGATCCGGTCACTCAAGGGGCCCCGCCAGCCAGCCAGCCTGCTTGCGCACATGCTCTCGATGTCGCGCTGCATCGAGCCCGTCTGTCAGGCGTTCAACGACGATGAGTTGATCTACGCTGACTACCTGCGGCACACCGAGTGTCACCCCACCCAGGCGTCCTATGGGGTGCGCCTGACCAAGTCGCGGAAGGTCAACGACCGTCACGGCGTGCCGTCCCTGGATGGGCGGGAGTTCACCGCAGCCGAGCTGACCGCTGCCATCCGCCGGGTGTTGCTGGCGCACGCAAACGAGGATGCCATCGCGGTCGCGTTCGCACGTCGCATTCAGGACCTGATGCCGCCGCTTGTGGCGGCCAGGCGGCGGAGCACCGTCGAGCGGCGGTAACTACCGCAGGAAGCACCGCGACATTCGCCCCCCGCGCGCACCGAGATCCCACGATTGCCGCTGCCCGGCCGATCTCCGAGGAGGCCGACATCCCAACTAAGACCGCGAAGCCCTGGTCACGCAGTGGCGATTACGCCCCAACTGCGATCGGAAACGCGACTCGTTGAGGCTTGGGGTGACGGGTCTCACGAGTGGCGTAACCGCCGTGCGTCGACGATGGGCACTGCAACGACAAGATCGCGTGCACCTGCGACTCGTGCGACAAGACTGTCGGCCGCTGCCTCAATGTTCCGGACGACACAGCGCGACGACGGCATCTACTGCGATGGCCAGGAGCGGTGTGTCGCCGGCCATGGCTGCGAGCCGGGGGCCCGTCGTCAGCTGCAGCGATGGCAACTCGTGCGATATTGCTCGATGCGCGGCTTCGACGAAGACCACCACCACACGCCGATCTGAGCGCTATGGCGAGTGCGAGCACGACGAGCGGCAGCAGGCCTGCGCGAGATCGAATGGGCAGAGCGGGGGCAAGATAGCCTATTCTCGCGTGTTCTCGATGCGCACGCCCCTCCGAGTCGCCACGATCGTTCTGGGCGCGCTCGGCCTTTTGTCGAGCATCCGATCGCTCCACGCGGACCCGACGGCGCGGGATTCCAGGTCCGACTACCGATCCGTTTATCGTGGCATCATCGTCGGCAGCGGTTTCGAGATGGGTTCCTATGGCGAAGCCGTTCCCGGCAGCGCGGGGGCAGAGACGGCGGGTGTCAGGAGCCTCGAGCACCGTCAGCTGCTCTTGACCTGGGACGCGGCGGGCGGCGTCACGGGTGGGTACGGCGGCAACGAGCGCCCCGGCTTTGGCTTCGTCGGCGGTCGCGTCGATTTGAGTGGCGAGCTTGGTTATCGCTTCGAGCGCGAGAGGACGTTCAGCCCATATGCGGGGGCCGGCGCAGAGTTCGCGTTCTCGGCGGTGGATGTTCCATCGGCCCCGGCGGGTGGACCGAACGCAGCGAACAACCTCGATGGGCTCGCGGGCGAAACGGGGAGGTTCGCGACTCGATGCGACATCGGTGGTTCTTATCTGAGCGACCGGCATTCGCTGGAGCTCACCGCGTTCGCACAGGAGGCGCTCCGCCCGAAGGGGAGCTGGGCCGCCACTTCGCTCTATTACGAGGTGGGGATTCACGCGCAATACGATCTGAGCCAGAGCCTCAGTCTCTTGGCGGAGGCGCTTTATGGAGTGACCGCAAAGAAGTCAGAACGCGCGTTCGGCTCGACGACCGAGGGAAGGCACGAAGAGGCGGTGCTGGTCGCCAGAAAGATGTTCGGCAAGGGTTTCTGGGTCGCGCTGGAGGGCAGGGTCGCCGAGAACGGCAACGTGACCACATACGCCGGCAGCCCGATCACCTATTCGACTTCGGGGCCGCCCTCTCTTGCGGCAGCGCTCACGCTGGGGATTCCGATCGAATGAAGCTCCACCGACCGGTGAAAGGCGGGCTGGTGTCGGCTGCCACGGCATTGCTTTTTACCGGCGCGTCGTGCGGCACGAATTGGGGGCTCGAGAAGATCGAAACGATGGCCACGCCTACGGATCCACCCCTTGCGTGTCCGGTGCAAATCCCGGTCGATTCCCTCACGGAGAGCCGCGCGGGCTGCGCTTTCGAAGCGGGCGCGCGCGTCTCGGCGACACTTGGCATCCCGCCCAGCATCTCGAAAGCGATTCCGATTCGTCATGTCATCGTGATGATGAAGGAGAACCGAAGCTTCGATCATCTCTTCGGCAAGCTGCACGACGAGGGGCAACCAGAGGTGGAAGCCGTGCCCGCCTCTTACGTGAATCCGGATGATCGAGGCAATGAAGTTTCTCCGTTCCGCGCCACGACGACATGCATCGGAACCGACCCGGCGCATCAAGCAGCGTCGATGCAAGCCGCGGTCAACGGCGGCGCGATGAACGGCTTCGTGAAAAATGCCGCGAGCGCGACGGGCACCGACGGGCACTTCGCCATGGCCGAATACGAGCGTTCCGATCTTCCGTTTTATTACTGGCTGGCCGCCACGTATGCCATCTCCGACCGCCACTTCGCGCCGATGCAAAGCGGCACGTTCGGCGTGCGTAACTTTCTGATGTTCGGACGAAACGCCGGCGTCGTGGACACGGGAATATCCTTTCCGGACCCGAGTACGAACTCGATTTTCCGCAGCCTGATGAATGCGGGCTATACGTGGGGCGCCTATACCGACAGCGATCCTTTCAGCGGAGCGCTCGGCTGGTCACACGATGACCCGGGCGTCCACTCGATGCAGGACTTCATCGACGCCCTCGATCGCGGGGCGCTTCCGAACGTGGTCTTCGTCGACGGAGTCGAGGACGTCGACGACGATCATCCCACCGCCGATCTTCAGGTTGGCGAGGCCTGGGTAAAGAAGATCTACGATCACGCCGTGAGCAGCCCCCAATGGCCGCGCACGGCCATCCTCTGGACGTACGACGAATGCGGCGCTTTCGCCGATCACGTTCCCCCGCCCAAGGGTTGCCTGCCGGGTGGAGCGACCGATTGGCCCTTTCCTGACTTTGGGCCGCGTGTGCCGCTCGTCGCGATCTCGCCGTGGGCGAAGCGCAACTACGTCTCCCACGTCACGCACGATCACACGGCGATCACCCGCTTTATCGAGGCGATTTTCGACCTTCCCGCCCTTACGCCTCGCGACGCCAACAGCAACGCGCTCTTCGACATGTTCGATTTCTCGTGCGGTCGCGACATGACGCCGCCGTCCGGAGCGCCCGCTCCAGGCACCGGCGGCTGCGTCAAGTAGCGCAGCTGCGCACGGCCGTGGCGACATCGAGGGTCGCGTACGCGGTCTACACCCCGTGCGACTGGAGGAACACGATGACGTCCTTGATCTGTCGCTGCTCGACCCACGCCTTGGCGATCCATTCGCTACGCACCGGGCCGATCCCCTCGACCTCGGTCAGCCGGGAGGGCTCCTGGTCGATGACCTCCAGGGTCGTCCTACCGAAGTGCCCCACGAGTCGCTCGGCCATCACTTTGCCGACGCCGGGCACCAGGCCCGAGCCGAGGTACCTCTCGATCCCCACGAGCGTGGCGAGCTTCACGGTCACGTACGACTCGACGCGGAACTGCTCGCCGTACTTCTTGTCGGTCGCCCAGCGGCCCGACAGACGCAGGCTCTCGCCGGGCTGGACGCCGAGCAGGTTGCCCACCGCGGTCAGGAGATCGGTCTTGCCCGCGACGACGAGCTGACGACGCTCCAGGCGTTGTCGTCGTTCGCGTAGGTCACCCGTTCGAGCACGCCCTCGACGGTAGTGGCGGCGGCGTTCTGCGTGGGGGTGAGGGCGGGGCCGCGCGGCATCGGGGACAAGGCACACGGAGCCAGACGCTATGGCTGCGGTCAATCGCGAAGCACACTCGGCCTCTAGCCGTTACCGGCGGGAGTGGGTAGACCGTCTCTCGTGGACTCCAAATCGCCGAAGGTCCACGACTACCTGAACTCGGCCTAGAAACTGTCAACGATGTCCCGGCACCGGACCAGGCGTCTGCACGGCGTGGGGCATGCGCGAATTCCCATACATAAGTGCCGGCCCGATGCTGGGAAGCAAGCCCATCGGGGTAAAGGCTAGCGCGCTAACGAGGCACCGGTCAGCCGTGGAACACGACCGCCGTCATGACCTGAGCGTCTCTTTGTCGGGTCCCGGGCCCAGCCTTCTCTCTTCAGCCCTCGGTCGCGTGGGGCCGGTCGATGCACGCGCGAGACACTATTGCAGCGCCCTCTGCTGAATCCACGTCTTGATCATCGCCAGTTCGGCAGCCATGAGCGAGCCGCCCAGAGGCATTTTCTGGCGCTGGATTCTCGTCCCCGCAGCCGTACACGTGGGATCCGTGGGGCTCAGTTTGCAGAATAGGTAACTGCGACCAGAGTCTCTTGGCGTCACGTAATTGAGCGACGGGACCTGCCCGGAAGGAACGTTGACGATATTTCGATAGCTGATGTTCAACCCGCCGCATCCGCCGTGCGGCTGTTGGTTATCGTTTCGTCGATTCCGACGAGCATGTGCTGTGCCAGCGTCTCGATGCTATCCGGCCGACCATGCTGCTCGATGTACTTGCGGCTCGCGTACACAGAAAGGACTGTGTCGCCAATCTTGCGCCCGACGAGATCGTCGTCGTCTGTATCGCCCGAACGCAGTGCGATGTCCGCATCGCCCTTCGATAGGTCGAGGAACTTGTCGCTCACGACGAATTGCACACGCAGCCCCGGATGACGCGCGTGGAAGCGATCGAGCAGTGATGTCTTCGAAATCTCGTAAACCAATACTTCCGGACACGTGAACCGAATGACGCCGACCGCATCACGATCCGTCGACTCGAGATACTGCTCCAGCTTCGTACCCCCTCTGCAACATGCTGCGCGCGGGGCAGCATCGCCATGCCGAATTCCGTGA
>JALYHX010000046.1 GCA_030776305.1 Myxococcota bacterium | reverse complement strand
GTCATGACCATCCCGATGAAGATCGAGGTGACGGCGACGATGCCGAGCGAGCGAACGCCGAGCGATTCAATTTGATAGATCGTGGACGCAATTTCGAGCGGACGTCGAAGCAGTGAAGCGGTCGTGCGCGCCGTGAGCACGCCTATCCCGCCCATGTGATCGACAAAACGCGACGCACGCTCCACGAGCGAATCTGCCAGCGTATGCTCGGAGAGGGGCGGTGGCAGCGTGGAGAAGCGTCCGGACGGACGGACCGACTCGGGAGGCTCGGGGATCATGGGGCGCTCGACGATGATTCGGCACGGTGGCTGCCCGTTTCCATGGGCCACGAGATCGCGTGAACGCCACGCGCGAATCGGTCGAAGTCCGGCGCGCCTTCCGCGAAGTGATCGGGGGAGGAGACGTAAACGACGTCGTACAGGCAGCCGTCCTTTTTCATGACGTAGATCTCGTATTGCATCGATACGCCGTCGAGCTTGGCCCGCAGGATCGAGTGCATGGCCTCGCGACCGTCCAAGGGGACTCTCTCCTCGCTTTCGAACTCGCGATCGGTCGTTCCCATGATGAGATGCTCGGTGAGCACCGACAGCGGCGCGTCGTCGTCGCGACGTCCGCAACGCACGCTGAAGAGGGTGGATCCTTCTCGCGCCTCGTCGCGGAACGCGAGGTCTGCTCCCTGCACTTCGACGCGTCTCCAGTTGGGTGGCAATGGTCCCACGTGGACCGTGAGGTCCCCCTTGCGAAGGACTTCTCCATCGAACGCGTCGCCGTGCGCGCACGCCGTCGCCACCGCCACCAGTCCGGCCAACAAGACGACAGCGGGTAGGAAAATCGAACGGCGCATGCCTCTTTCGAAAGCAATAACACGCGCGTGTCAAAACGCCGGGATCACGGTAGAACAGGCCCTCGCCCTGCCATGTCGACCAGCACCATTCGCCTCTACAACACGATGACGCAGAGGCTCGAGCCGCTGGAGCCCATCGAGGCGGGACACGTGGGCTTGTACGTGTGCGGCCTGACCTCGTACGATCACGCGCACGCAGGACACGCGCGCACTTATATTGCTTTTGACGTTCTCGTTCGCTTCCTGAAAGAACGCAACTACCGCGTGACGCACGTGCGCAATGTGACTGACGTCGATGACAAGATTCTTCGACGAGCGCAAGAGAAAGGCGAGCCTCCGCTCGACTTCTCGAGGCGTATGTCGCGCATCAACGACGAGGAACTCCGGGCCATCGGGTGTCTCGAGCCGGACTGCACGCCGCGCGTGAGCGAGACGATCGCCGACGTCGTCTCACTCATCGAAAAGCTGGTCGCCAAGGGCGTGTCCTATGTCGCAAACACCGACAAGGGCAACGACGTCTACTTTGCCGTGCGCGCCTTCCCCGGCTACGGCAAGCTGTCGCATCGAAACGTCGACGATCTGCTCTCGGGAGCACGCGTCGAGCCGGGCGAGACGAAACACGACCCACTGGACTTTGCGCTTTGGAAGGGTAGCCCAGAGGACGCTTGGGGTTGGGACAGCCCATGGGGAAGAGGCCGCCCCGGTTGGCACATCGAGTGCTCGGCGATGGCCGCGAAGATCCTCTCGCCGCACTTCGACATCCACGGGGGCGGCATGGACCTCATCTTTCCGCATCACGAGAACGAAATCGCCCAGAGTGAGGCCGCGTGGGGTGAGCCGCTTGCGCGACTTTGGCTCCATTCGGGGTTTCTCAACGTCGACGCGGAGAAAATGAGCAAATCGCTCGGGAACTTCGTGACCATCGTTCAGATCCTCGAACGCAACGACAGCGAAGCGCTGCGTTACTTGCTCCTGGGGGTGCACTATCGCGGCCCGGTCAATTTCGACATCGAGAAGCATCCGGATGGGCGAGTCGTCTTTCCGGGGCTGGATGAGGCGGAGCGGCGGGTCGAGTACCTCTATACGACCCGTGCGGCCCTATCCCGCGTGGCGTCGGCTGGAGCGCCGGTGGAGAACGGCGCTCCGCACCTGCCGGCAGGTGACGATCCGCAGACGAAGATTGTCCGCGAGGCGCCGGGACGCGTGCTTGCAGCTCTGGACAACGACCTGAACACGGCCGTCGCGCTGAGCGTCATCTCGGAGGTCGCCCGGGTGGGCAACGACGTCGTGCAGCAAGCGACGCGGCGCAAGACCGACCCCGCAGTCGAGGCAAAGACGCGGGCGCTCGCGGCGGCCACGACGCAAGCGCTCGATGCGTGCTGCCGGCCACTCGGCCTCATGCAAGCGAGCGCCGATGAGTTCTTGGCGCGCACACGGGCGCGCCGTCTGACGTTGCGAGGGCTCGAGGCACCGATGATCGACGCAAAAGTGCGGGAGCGCGACGACGCGCGTGTCGCGAGGAACTTCGCGCGAGCGGACGCCATTCGCACGGAGCTGGCGAAGCTAGGCATCGAGCTTCAGGACGTACCCGGTGGCGGCGCGACCAAGTGGAGCGTGACGATTTAGGCGCAACCGCGATTCTCGACCTCGCCGCCCGACCCGTTGCGAGGCCCGGCGCTACCTCACGTCATGTACTCGGAATTGATCTCGATGTAGCGCGCGCTGAGATCGCAGCCCCAGACCTTGGCACGGTGCTGCCCGCCGCCGATTCGCACGTCAATCGGCACGCGGGATTCGCCGCGCAGTTTCTGAGCGAGCGCCTGGAGATCAGTCGCAATGGGTTCGGCTCGCGAGAAAACCAGCTGCCCCATCA
>JALYHX010000045.1 GCA_030776305.1 Myxococcota bacterium | reverse complement strand
CGCGTGCGTGCGGCGGCGGAAGGTTGCCACGGCGCATTTCATTGCGCGGGCAAGGTCTCGCGCGATCCTGCGGATGCCGAGGAGCTCTATCGTGTCCATGTCGAGGGGACGAAGAACGTCCTCGATTCATGCGCGCGGGCGGGGGTTCGGCGCGTCGTCGTGGCATCGACCAGCGGGACGGTGGCCGTGAGCGAAACTGCCGAGCGCGTCGCGACCGAAGACGACCCCACGCCGATCGGCATTCTCTCGCGATGGCCGTACTACCGGGCGAAGCTGTTTGCGGAGCGCGCGGCCCTGGAGCGCAATCGACCGGGGTTCGAAGTGGTGGCGATCAACCCGAGCTTGCTCCTCGGCCCCGGCGACGCGCGCGGGTCGTCGACCGAAGACGTCCGTTTGCTGCTGGAAGGAGCAATTCGAATGGTCCCGGCCGGCGGCCTGTCGTTCGTCGACGCGCGAGATGCCGCGGACGCGATGCGTCTTGCGATGGAGCGCGGGAGGGCTGGCGAACGCTATCTGATTGGAGCGTGCAATCTGACGGTGCGCGACTTCTTTGCGCGCCTTGGTCGCGTTTCGGGTGTCCGTACGCCGTGGGTGCCCATGCCTCGATCGCGCCAACTCGCGCGAGTCGGCGCGACGTGGATGCAGCGAGTCGCCTCGCGGGTCGGATTCGACGCGTCGCTGGATCCGGTGAGCGTCGAGATGGCGCAGTGCTTTTGGTATCTCGACTCGAGCAAGGCGGAGCGCGAACTCGGGTGGAGCACTCGCGATCCGAACCTGACGCTTCATGAGACCGTGGAAGACCTTCGGGCGCGCGGCGTCGTGTGGCCGAGAGGCGACGATCGCGGCGACGGGCGGCCGCGGTGGACAGGAGTGGCGGGCGCGCGGTAATTCGATGGCGTGCCCTCTGGCCCGGTCATCGTCGGCCTCTCGCTGTCCCTCGAGGACATCGAAGACGTCGCTCGTCGCGGTCGCCCGGCGGTGTTCGATGGGCAAGCGCGCCAGATGGTTCAACGTTCCCGCGCCGCAGTGGAGGCCATCGCTGCAGCCGGCGACGCTGCGCCGCTGGTGTACGGGATCAACACCGGGTTCGGCGCATTGAGCGAGACGCGCATCTCGGCGCATGACGTCCGGCGATTGCAGCAAAATTTGGTGCGCTCCCATTCGAGCGGTGTGGGGCCCGACCTCGGCATCGCCGAGGTGCGCGCAATGATGCTCCTACGGGCCCAGGTGCTGGCGCTGGGCGCAAGCGGAGCACGCCCGGAGCTCGTCGATCTTCTCCTCGACATGCTCGATCGGCGGGTTCATCCGCGCGTCCCAGCGCAAGGGTCGGTGGGTGCGTCGGGGGATCTCGCGCCTCTCGCACACCTGGCGCTTGCGATGATTGGTGAAGGCGAGGCGCAAATCGTCGAGGGCCCCTTCATCCCCAGCGCTCAAGCCATGAGAGAAGCCGGGATCGCTCCGGTGGTGCTCGAGGCGAAGGAAGGGCTCGCGCTCATCAACGGAACACAGTTCATGGCGTCGATCGGCGCGCTCGCGCTTCTCGATGCCGAGCGCTTGTGCCTCGTCGCCGACATTGCGGGGGCGATGAGCCTCGAAGCGCTCAAAGGCTCGAGTCGTCCATTCGACGAGCGGCTGCACGCTTTGCGTCCACATCCGGGGCAATGCACCGTCGCTCGCAACATGCGGACGCTCCTGGCCAACAGCGAGATCATGGAGAGTCACCGCGACTGCGGGAAGGTACAAGACGCCTACAGTCTTCGTTGCATTCCACAGGTTCACGGCGCCACCCGCGATGCATTGTCGTGGGTGCGCTCCGTGCTCGAGTGCGAGATCAACGCCGTCACCGACAACCCGAGCGTCTTCCTGGACGACAGCGGCAACGCCGATGTGATCAGCGGCGGCAACTTCCATGGACAGCCGCTCGCGTTGGCGCTCGACCTATCGGCGATTGCCGTCGCCGAGCTCGCGGACATCAGCGAGCGACGGGTCGAGCAGCTCGTCAATCCCGCGCTGTCGACCGGGCTGACGCCCTTCCTCGCGCCCGGCAACGGCCTTCACTCCGGTTTCATGATTGCACAGGTGGCGAGCGCGTCGCTCGTGAGCGAGAACAAGATCCTCTGCCATCCCGCGAGCGTCGACTCGATTCCCTCGAGCGCGGGCAAAGAGGATCACGTCAGTATGGGTAGCGTGAGCGCGCGCAAGCTACAGCAAATCTTGACGAACGTGCGCCACGCGCTCGCGATCGAGATCCTCACGGCTGCTGCCGGGCTCGACCAGCGGGCTCCGCTCCAGCCGAGCAGTGGCGTCGCTGCCGCGCACGCGGCCGTGCGCGCGCGTGTCGCTCCACTCGTCGAGGATCGCCCCCTATATCGCGACATCGCCAAAGTCGCCGAGCTCATCGCCAGCGGCACGCTCGTCGCCGCTGCCGAGCAACGGGTCGGTACGCTGACTTGAGCGGAAGCCAATTGCCGAACGTGGCTACGCGCGCGAGTTGACTTGCGCCACCGGCGTGGTCCCATCCAACGGGCACGCATGCAGGGCCCCAAGTCGATACTTCGGAGTGATCCATGAACACCGTTTGGGTTTTGGTCTGTGATTCTGCCAAGGCGAGATTGTTCGAGGTCCGGGATCGCGATCCGGTTTGGCACCTCGTGGAGGTAGCCCTCCATGCCGAGTCGCGAGAGAAGGCGAGTGAGCTCGTCAGCGATCATTCGGGTCGGCGTTCCTCCGAGGGCGCGTCCGTTCATCACAACGCGCTGGCTCCGTCCAATTCCCCCAAAGAGGTCGAAAAAGAGCACTTCCTCCGATCGTTGGTGACGACGCTCGATCAAGCCATGCGGTCGCGGCGGTTTTACCGGTGGGTGCTGGTCGCGCCGCCGCACGTCGCCGGCGTCGTGAAGAAGTCGCTCACGCCGCAACTCGAAAAACACATGATGAGGACCGTCGACAAGGACTTGAACCATCTCGACGTTTCCGAGCTCGCGGAAAAGTTGCGCGACGACATTCGCATCCCGGTAGATCAGCGCGAAGCCCTTCGTACCCGGTAGACATGCGCCCCGGCACGAGTCGATGGGCGCAGTCGCAGCTTGCCAGTCCTAATCGCCAATGTGGCGAGCGATGAAATCTCGAGGGTGTTGCGCTACGCGCCGTCACCTTGGGTGGGTTTTTCCCATCGCCACATGACGAAGAGCATCCAGCCCGCCGAGGCCAGGCCCGCACCCCAAAATCGCATGCCCCACCTCATCATCTGCGCGCTGTGCATCTCGACCTGTCGTACCTATTCGCTTGCCGGCAATGTCCGCGGCACCCGATATTCCGCGATGAGCGCTGTCGCCATCCCGAAGAGACACCAGGCGGCCAGACCGACGGGCACCAGCGCAACGAGGCTTGCCCAGAGGGGGGCCAGTGTCCGTCGCCGGAGCCAGCCAATCCAAGCCACGAGCGCGGCGAGAACGGCGGCGAAAACAATGATCATCATGGAAAAAGGGGGAGAGACCCGGTCCCCTTGACGAGCAGCGGTCGCCGAGAAGCGAAGCATGAGTACAGTGAGCAATCAACGGGCCCAGTTGCCCGAACAAGGCCCCTTGGCGGAATCGGCAGACGCAGCGGATTTAAAATCCGCGGCCCGAGAGGGTGTTCGGGTTCAAATCCCGAAGGGGCCACGGAAATGGTCGCTTGGCGCCCGATCTTGGGCGCTTGGCCTGTTGCCCTCCAAGGACCTGGCCGCCCCTCTGACGGAGATGAAGGCCGAGAACGGTCCAACGACGGCGGAGGAGAATGCATGGGAGCACGCCGTGCTCGGCATGTAGTGCTTGATGCGGAGCCCTCATCGCCTTCGCACGAAATGATCGGAAGGTTCGTACGCTGACGAACCAGCCACGACGCATGGGGCTGTGGTGTGCTTCCACGTGGGTCTACTTCATTTGGCCACCACGGTTGCCGTCGTGAAATCAATGGTTCCACTTCCGCCCCCTACTTCCACAAGAATTTTGGCCTCTTCCATGTTCCCTAGTGTCAGCCCTAGACTGGCCCACTCCGCAAAGTGTTGGGAAATGGATACGTGTCCGCACTGGCGGGCCGTCTGTCGGACACTGAAGAACTGGACAAAAGTTGCATTGCTGCCCGTAACGGAAGGTTGGTTGATTTGGGTGTGCGTATAGACGTTGTACGTGCCTCCATCC
>JALYHX010000044.1 GCA_030776305.1 Myxococcota bacterium | reverse complement strand
CAAGCTCGTGGCGACAATCAGGGAAAGGGGAGCGCCGCGCTGCGCGAGTGGACGCGGCGGCTCCCCGCTCCCGCCGGAGCTCGCTTCCCTTCAGCATGATTTCGATAACGATTCGGACGACTACAATGCATACGCTTGCAGCTTTGGGACCAGCTAGTGGAATGGCTATTATATCCTGTCGTGGAATGGGAACCAATGAAGCGCATTATTTGGAACTTTGCCATCGTCCTACTCAGTGGGTGTACGGCGGTTGCGCCAACCGACCCGAGCAAAGCATCCGACCCTGAGGCCGACGCGAGTGACGGGGGAGTCGGGCAGAGAGGGTGTATCTCGCCGGCGGCGGCCAACACCCTTGATGCGGGCAATGGCTGCTACCCTAGGGCTGGAGGCTGTCAAGTCGGAGCCTGGTCAATGCCGGGATATCACTTAGTATGTGTGGGCACATATGGTGCGCCAAGGCCGCCAGAATCGCTCAATTGCAGCAGTCTCCCTGTCCCCACAAACATCGAAAACAGCGTGCATTTCTGCTGCAAGTGCGCGGACTGAAGTCGGTGCCAGCGCCACTTTCACACGGCGCGTGCGTCTCACGTCTAGTTTACGCAAAATGCGTGCTGGTCAGTGATATGCACCTCGGATTGTCCCGAATAGGGCCAGCATGCCGCGATGCCCAAGCTGCGTGATCTCCGTGCCGCGCCCTGGCACAGGCCGCCGAGCCCTCGGTGCAATTCTGCCCGGTGTTTGCGACGTATTGCGGTGGCGCGTAGATTGCTCAAACCGGCCTAAAATGATGGAAAGACTGCATTTGTCCAAAACCCTCCTCGCAACCGCGCTCGTCGGCCTGACTGGCTGCATGACGACAAATAGCGTTCAAGGTCCCCCCGATGGCGCGAGCCGTGGCGCGGCCGACGGTAGGTCCGACGCAGTGCTGCTGCAGGACGATGCCTCCGACGGCGACGCAGCGTTGCCGGAGGAGGATGCGTCCGACGCGGACAGCGCCCCACTACCCGACGACGCCTTGCGCGAGGCCGACAGCGAGCCGAGCCAGGGCAGCCCGCAGTCCGAGGCCGGCGCAGGAATCGCCCACATCGTCGTGACCAACACGACGGCCGCCCCGCTGACGGTATCCAGCTATTACGTAGTTGGCGGCACACCGCAGTGGCTTCATATCGGCAGCCCAGAGCTACCTCTCATCGTCATCGGCGATTCTCCTGGCCTGTGCGGAGGCGGCCACAACGATCCCTTCTGGCAGCCTCAGGCGATCCCAACGGGTGGCGCGATCTCGTACGACTGGGACGGCGGATATATGTTCCTGACCTCCGGATCGACCGGTGCCGACTCGTCCGGCCCATGCTGGCAGCACGGTTACGCGCCGCCGGGAAGCTATCCGGCATCGGCGTGCGCATCTGCCGCAGGAGGACCCTTCGATGGTGCTGGCGCCGGAACCTGCGTTAGCTTCACAGTGACGCTTCCTGCAAGCGGCAAAATGACGTCGAGCGCATCCTGGTGATGCCCGCCCCCTGCAGCACGTAGAGCTAGTCCGGTAAAACGGGCTCTTTCACTTGCCGACATGCACGTCGCGCGTGAGCATGGCGTCCGCGTCGCGAACGAACTTCTGCCAGCGGGCGTATTCGCCGCCCGGCTGAACGCGACCCGCAGGCAAATCGATGATGCGCTCGAAGTCGATGGAGTGACCCCGAACGGCGTCCTTCAAGACCACGGATGCGTCGTCGAAGTGCAACTCTCCGCGCGGCATGTCGCTCGGCATCGTCGTCGAATCCGGCAGAACGACCTGCAGTCGTACTTCGGTGTGCCACGACGTTCCGCGCAGCAGCGGCGTATGGCGCTCCGGGAGAGCCGCCAGCTGCCCGAGGCTCGGCGCAAACGGAGGATGGACCGCAAGGCCGCCGCGCGCCGGCTTGGCGAACTGCGGCACCTCCACGCGGACGTTCATCACGAGCGGCCGATCGACCGCATCGGCGCTTTCGACCTTCATCTCCCGGACGTGGCCGCCGTCGAACGACTGCGCCACGAGCTCCCGCTCGACGAAGTCGTAGAGTCTCGCCTGAGGAATCCGGTCGAGCGCATTGCGCCATGCGATCGCCCGGTTTCCGCTGAACGTCGACGTGAGATCGATGGTCGCCGACCCATCGTCGCGCACGGTCGCCGTGCCTTGGTACGTCACGCCGTCGACGGTACTCTGCGCGCGCACGATGTCCCGCGGCATACCCGCGGCGAGGACGATCGCCGGTTGACCCCGTAGCTCCGCGGGGACGTAACCGTACGGCGCGAACTTGTCGCGGACGGTCATCCAACGGACCCCTGCGTCGGTGTCGAAGCGCATGACGAGCGCATCGTACTGTTCGACTTCGCTGAGCTTTCCGAGCGGCGGCATCGCGAGTCGATTTTTCACGAGCGCGAGCTGACTCTCTATCCCGATGAGGCGCAGCATGTAGCGGAACGCCGCCTGCCGCGAGCCGCTTCCGCCGCTTATCACGCGCCGCCCGTCGGTCTCCTTGCCGTCTTGCACGTTCTCGACGACCCACCGATAGAGACGGCGAGCGCGCTCGTCGCGCGCTTGCTCCGGGACGTCCCGCACGATGCCCAGGGCCTTCGTCCGCAATCGCGGGTCGAGCGGCGCCTCCTCCGAGGCGAGATCGACGAGACGAGCCAGCGTCGCGTCCAACGAGATTCCCCAGCCGACGCGCACGCTCGGCAAGAACTCGCCGAGCGGCGGACTATCCGGCTCGACCTCGGCCGGGGGGCTCAGGTCGACGCGCCAGCTGCGCTCGGTGAACGTGCCGAGCTGCTTCGTCTGCGCCGGCGGAACGTTGCCGCGCGTCTCGATTTCGAGCTCCCTGTTGCGCGGCGTGATGACGATGAACGCGCTCCGCCAGTAGCCCTTGTCCGCTTCGCGAAAAAACCAGTGGGGACTGCTGTACTGTCGCCCCTTGGCGTTGTCGCCACCTTGCGGAGTGACGTGCTCGAGCTCCACGTAGTCGCCGACTTCGAGGTGCGGCAATGTCAACGTCGGCTTGCCGGCAACGGGCTCGGGCTCGAGGACGCGCCCATCGGGCTTGATGACGCGCAGATGCAGGACGAGGCCATTCGGAGGCTCCGTCTCGGACTCGGAGTTGATCGCTTCCTGTGACTGAATCTTCTGGATCTCGTGCTCGAGCATCTCGCTCGACCCATCGTCGTGGACCCAGATGGCGGCGTAGTCGAGCACGCGCGCGGCGGTACCGTCCATGTGATGGCCGGCCTTCTCCCAAGCCGCAAACTCGCGAATCACCGCTTGCCCGTCCTTGCGGTAAGGCTCGAGATCGGTCGCCCCTTCGATGAGATCGATGGCCGCGCGCAACTCGTCGGTGGTTGCCCCGGCTTGTAGTGCCGCCGCGAGAGCGCGTCGCAGCGCGCTCGCATCGCCCTTGGCGTACGCGCCGTCGGCAAGTCGAAAGCGCGCGCGCGCGTCGAGCGGCTTCTTGGCGAGAGCTTTCTCTATCTCCCTGGCTGCCGCGCTCGGATCGCCGGAACGGGCGAGCACTTCCGCGATCCGCGCCGGGATCTCCTTGCGTTCCGGACGGCGCTTGCCGAGCCGTTCGAGCTCCGCAATGGCCTGCGCGTAATTGCGCCGCGCGAGCGCCCGGTCGAGGTCGACTTCCGCATCCGGATCGAGCTTCTTGATGCGTGCGGCGACCTTGTCGGCCTCAGCCGCCGGCCCATCCTCATCGAGAGCTTCGAGGTACGCGTGCAAGGCAGAGACGTCGTCCCGGAAATGCTGCGCGAGGTCCGCCAGCGTCCGCAGCCGCTCACCGCGCCATCCAAGACGACTGTACACATGAGCGAGTCGCTCGAGGACCTCGGGCTCGTTCGGGACTTCGGCGGCGAGCTTTCGCAACGGCTCTACGGAGTCCGGCAGCCCGTGCTGTTCTGCTTCGTCCAGGATCGCGGTCAGACGCGCGTGCCAGAGCCTAGGATCGCGCGTGAGGGCGCGGTCGCGAAGCGCGCGCGCACGCGGAGCCCGCGCGTCGTCGGGCAAAGAAGGGTCGCCCGCAACGAAGGCCGACGCCATCTCCAGAGCCAGCGCACCCGCATCAGGCGGTACCGTGAGCGGCTCGATCAGCGCCGAGGCGACGTCGTCCATTTGCTCTGAATGTGCGGCGTCCGCCGCCAGCGCTGCGTAGAGTGGGGACACTGCGATCGTCGCCCGGGTGGTGGCGGACCCCACGATCGCCCCGAGCGGATTCGGGTCGGCGAGCACACGGGGTGGGTCGATCGCGTATGGCGCGCGAGCGTCGCCGTCCGTTTCCACGCGTGCAGCCGTCCCGTCGGGATTGAGCAAGCGAACGCTCGCCGCGGGGGCGAGCACACGAGCCAGCACCCGGTGACGCCCGTCGCCGACGAGAACATGCGCCCCGAAGCGCTGCCAGGATCCCCACTCCTGGATGCTACGGGAAAGCACCAGCGTGTCGTCGATCCAGACCGCCAGCGCTCCTTGAACGGCGACGAGGAGCTCGCGGTCACCGTGCGTCGTGAAAAATGCCTCTGCGTAAAAAACCCCATCTTGCAATTGCTCGTCGGCCACCGCGAGGCACCGACTTTGCGTGACCGAAAGGACGTGAGGAACGCTCCCGCGCATCGGGTCGGCACTCCAGGCCACTGGCCAGGGAGCAGGGCGCTCGGCAGCAAACGAGCGCAAACGATCGGGCGCGCTGCCGTGGCCGAAGGGACCCGCGAGGCGAACCCCGCGGGCGCAGCCGGCGCGCATGAGGACTTCGGCATCGTACATCTCGCCGGTCTTCTCGGCCTTGTCGTAGACCTCGACCGCTCGCCATTCCTCCAGCTCGGCAACCGAACGCCACCCGATGCGGCCCGGCCGATCGAGAAGCGCCTCCAAGGTGGACCGATGCTTGGCATACAGGTCCGCCACCGATCCGCGGAGCCCAAGAAGCCGACGCGCGGCGAACCAGCCGACGAGCGGCGCCTCGGGCTCTGCACTCCGAGCTGACGCCGTCAGCGCAACGACGTACGACTCGGCCGCAGATCCCGGATCACCGTGCGCCTCGTCGATCACGGATCGTGCGACCCGGCCCCACATCCCTTCGTGCGCGACGACGTCGAGACGCTTGCGCGCGACGGATGCCTGCTCGGCGCTTCCACCGGGGACAATCATTTCGGACAATGCCCACCGGCCGACCAGTTCACCATCGCTCGACGTGCCGCCGCTGGCGCGCAGGTGCGCGACCGAATCCCAGGTTGGCGAGCGAGGGGGCGCCGCACGGCAGGAGAGCAGTTGGGAGCCGATCGCGATCGCGCCGGCCCAGGTCGCAATACGCGACGGGCATTTCCGGCGACACGTCATCGCAGGGTCACCGTGGCCCGCTGTCCAAGGGCTCGATCCACCTCTTCGCACCATGCTCGGAAGGACGCATATTCGCCGGCCGCAATGCGTGTCTTCGCGAGCGTCA
>JALYHX010000043.1 GCA_030776305.1 Myxococcota bacterium | reverse complement strand
CCCCAGCGGCGCTTCGAGCGTTTACTTCAAGAGCGACGACCCGTTCGTCGTCTCGCTCGCCGTGGGGGACGATGGGGTCGTTTACGCGGGGACGAGCGGCAAGGGAGTCCTCTACCGAATAGCCGGTCCGGGCCGCGCGACGGTGCTCTTCGACTTTCCGGGCGAAGACGTCCACGCGATCGCGACCGCGCCGGGCCACGTGGTCTGGGCGATCGTCAATGAATCGCCGAGCGGCGCCACGAGTGAGTCGTCGGAGACAGCGTCCACGCACCGCAATACGAGCGGCCGCACGCCTCCCGGGCCGACACCCGCGCCGCGTTCGAAACCCGGCAAGGGCTCTCTTTGGCGCGTCGACGCGCAGCAGCGCCCGGAGCGCCTGATGCACCACGACGAGTTTCACTATGTATCGCTCGCGCTCGACGAGCATGGCGCTCCTTATGTCGGCACCGGGGCCGAGGGGCGTGTGTATACGGTCGACGACGCGCACGTCGTTTCGCTCGTGGCCGACACCGACGAGCGGCAAATCGGCGCCATTGTCGCCGCAGGGCGCGTGAGATTCGTCATGGGCAGTGACCCGGCCGTGTTTCATCGGATCCTCGCGGTCGGGGGCCCAGACGCGGTTTGGACGAGCAAAGCGCTCGATACCGGGCTCCACGCCCGTTTTGGTCACGTGAGCTGGAACGGCGCCGGTTTGCCTGCAGTCTCGACTCGGACGGGCGACGGGCAAACTCCGGACGCCACATGGACCGCCTGGACCGCACCGGTCGCGAATGGCGCAACGATCACCAGCCCCCCGGGGAGGTTCATTCAAGTTCGCGCGCGTTTGCGAGACTCCGCGACCACGATCTCGAACGTGACTCTTGCCTTCGTCACCGAAAACCTGCGGGCCGTCGTGACCGAGGTCGCGGCGCGCCAGAAGGGGGTCGTCCACGAATCCAAAGAAGGGATCGTGCAAAGCGGGAGCGAGCCACCGAAGCACGACAGCGTTTTGCATGTCACATGGAAGGTGGACAACCCTGACAGCGACGACCTTCGATATCGCGTTCAGTTCCGCCGTGAGGGGGGAGTACGGTGGCTCGATGCGACGAAGGCCGATGATGTGCTGACCAAGCCCGAGTTGGACTGGGATACGGCCTCCCTGCCGGAAGGCAAATATCGGGTTCGCGTCGACGCAAGCGACGAGATCTCGAATCCGCCCGATCGCGTGACTCACCACGCGCTCGAGACGCCGCCCGTCCTGGTCGACAACACGCCACCGTTCTTCAGGACGATCGCCATGCAAGGGCATCGGCTGCGCGCCGAGGTGGTCGACGGACTGGGACCGATCGCGCGGATAGAAGTGGCAATCGACGGACGGCTGGAATGGCGACCCCTTGCTCCGGCGGACGGCGTCTTCGACACTGCCGACGAAATGGTCGACGCGGACATCTCGACATTGATGCCGCACGGTCCAGGTCCGCACATCGTGGCTGTCCGGGTGTACGATGCTGCCGGAAATTTCGTCGTGCGAGATATCGAAGCACCCTAATACGTAGAGTAGTCTCGAGCTCGTCCGGTACCCACTTACATGGTCTCCACGACATCGGTGCCAGGGGGATCTGGACGCGCCGTCGCGGGACACATCGGCCTGCTATAGAGATCTGCGCCCGTTACGCGCCACAATCGTGTGCCGGCACGCCCCGTGAATCTGGGGAGCTTTGCTTTCGATGAGTCCTCGCGTTGTCCTTTTGCTTCGATGGGTGATTGCCGCCATCGCGTCGTCCATGATGGCATGCGCCCACACGACGGCCGACACCGTGGACGCCGGTTTCGTCGTCAGGACGGACCCAGACTCGGAGGACGCTGGCCCTTCGAGCGGGGCTGCGGCGGACGCGCCGCCCTTCGCCACGGCGTCTGCCAGCACCCTCGGGAGTCCCCTCTGCAATGCGGCTGTCTGGATGGGTTGCTACCCGGACGACCCGACCGTAGCGAAGGCGTGTAGCCTTGCACCAGACGGGGGGGTTTACAGCGCGTCTGCCGGCTATGACAACGTCGCGCTCGCATGCCACGTCGAGCGAGTGAAGAATGGCTCGGACGTCAAACCCGTATGCACGGCGGCGGGAGGGGCCACGGACGGAATGGCGTGCCGCGACTCCGTAGACTGCGCGCCCGGTTACGAGTGCGTGGGTGACCGCACGTGCCGGCACTATTGCTGCGCAGGAAGCTGTTCGAGACAGGACGAGTTCTGCGACATCCAGCCCACGGCGAGCGACCTGACCTTGACGGTCCCGGTCTGCATGACGATCCGAAGCTGCGGCCTGCTCGACCAACCGACCGACGCGGGATCGTGTCCGCGAAACCAAACTTGCGCGGTCGTCGACGAGAACGGAGCCACGAGCTGCGTTGTCGCAGGTCAGGGCAAGCCGGGCGACTCTTGCGATACCGATCATTGCGCGCGCTGGCTCACGTGCGTCGGCACTTCGGGCCACCGGCGCTGCTACGAGCTCTGTCACACGATGGCGAAACCGAGCGAATGCTCCGCCAAGGAGACGTGCACCGGCGGGCTGCCGCTGTTCCCCGTGCCCGGAATCGGGATCTGCCAGTAAAAGCGTGCCGTCCGCGGACAGTCGGCTGCCGTCCGTGACGGACTGCACCCGCCACGCTGCCTCTCGATTTGCGCC
The DNA here is from genome assembly GCA_030776305.1 of Myxococcota bacterium. Lineage (GTDB taxonomy): Bacteria > Myxococcota_A > Polyangia > Polyangiales > Polyangiaceae > Palsa-1150. Next base: position 409 of record JALYHX010000043.1, on the reverse strand, counting down.
AATCGAGCCGCCGGCACGCGACGTGGAAGGGACGGCGTCATGACGATTGCCGAAGAATCGTGGGTCAGGCCACGCGAACGGGCGGTGGCGGCGGGCGTCGAGTCGCTCGGGGACGCCGATCTCGTCGCGGTGGTCCTCGGCACGGGGTACTCCGGCGTTCCGGTCGGCGTGCTCTCGGCCATGCTCATCGACGAGTTCGGCGGCGTCGGGGGTCTCGCGCGCGCCGGCGTTGGAGAGCTCATCGAACGGGCGGGAGTAGGCGTGGCCAAGGGTGCGCGCCTGGCTGCCGCCATCGAGCTCGGGCGACGCGGCACGTCCGCGGCATCGCTCGAAGCCTCTCCAAAACTACCTGATCGTGCCGCCGTCGAGGCGTGGGCGCGACCACGGCTCGGTACGCTCGATCACGAGG
>JALYHX010000042.1 GCA_030776305.1 Myxococcota bacterium | reverse complement strand
GAGCAACAGTCCCCGGACGCGCGCTCCGCGCGCAGCACACGCTTGCGCCAGCGCGCGTGCCTTATGTGCGACGAGGAGCCCGAATGCCGTCGCCAGCATTGCCAGCCCGATTGCCAGCAACGCCGTGTGTACGCGGTCTGGTTCGGGATCAGGAGTCGCCGCTGACCGTGGGCGGAGCCGCGGATCGGTGATGAGCGGAAACGCACGCGGGTCCACGCGCACCGTCCAGGTGGTCGCCTCACCACGCGCGACGTGGGGACGCACCAACTCGAGAACGTCACGGTCTGCCCCGCGGCGAAGGCTCGCGACCGCGCTCTCATCCGTGGCTCCCGACTCGGCCACGATGGCCCGGGGTCCGTCAGGAGCCGCCGGGAGGTCGATCGCCGTGCGCGCGACTTCGAAGCCATCGACCGCCACGGGAGAAGACAAGGCGAGTTGCCACGTTGCCCCTTCGCGCGAAATTGCGCCCGACGCCACCAAATCGATCCGCCAACGCACGTCGAACACGAAGTTGCCGCGCATCAGTGCGCGTGGATCCTCGACCGTAATCCGAATCGTCCTCTCATCGCGGCGCAGGGCATGCGCTTCGAGCGTGCGCCCATCGTCGGCGGTAATGAGCACATGCGTTTCAATGACCGCAAGTCGGTCGACGCTGACCACATCGATCGATTTGAGAGGCCCACGAGCCACATGCCAACGGAGCTCGTGCTGCACGGTCGCGACGCCACCGGGCTCGACGAAAACGTGAGCGTCGTCGCCGATTTGATGGGCCTCTTGCCAGGCGTGCGCGCGCCTCACGGCCAGCATGAGCATCAGCGCAACGGCGAGCCCAATCGCCCGGCGTACGTGCATGTGCGACGATGGTATTGGCCCCCTGGCTGACGGGGCAAGTTTCAGCGGTCCCCCATGCCGCCGCTTCCGAGCCCCATGGATTCCCGAACAACGCGCAGCGTCTGTCGTGCGATCATCCGAGCCCTTCCCGCCCCGTCGACGAGGGCGTCGCGAACCCGTTGAGGTTGCGCCTCAATCTCCGCTCGCTTGGTCCGCAGCGGCACGAGCTCGCGGTCGAAGTTCGACAGGAGAATCCGTTTGCAGTCGATGCATCCGCGCTGGGCGGTCGTGCACTCTGCGTACGTGAGATCCACCTCTTCGCGCGTCGAAATTGCTTTGTGCATCGTATAGATATTGCAAACCTCGGGGCGACCGGGATCCGTGCGGCGCAGACGCTGCGGATCCGTGAACGCCCCTTTGAGCTTGGTCCAGAACGCCTCCGGGTCCTCGAAGACACCAATCGTATTCCCCTTGGACTTGCTCATTTTCCCTTGCCCATCGAGGCCCAGCACACGCGGGGCGGGCGACAGTCGGGCGGCGGGCTCGGGAAACAGCTCGCCGAACCGGTGGTTGTATCTGCGCGCAATCTCCCGTGCGAGCTCCAGGTGCTGGACCTGGTCCTCGCCGACCGGGACCGCGGTCGCTTGGTACAGCAACACGTCGGCCGCCATGAGAACCGGATACGTGAACAGGCCGAGGGGGATGTGCTCTTTGCCGGCACTCTTCTCCTTGAATTGCGTCATCCGACCGAGGTCGCCCATCGGAGTGATACTGGCGAGGTACCAGGCCAGCTCGGTGTGCTCGTGAACGTCGCTTTGGACGAAGAGCGTGCATCGATCGGGATCTAGCCCGCATGCGACGAGGTCGCGCGCCATCGTATCGATGCGCCGGCGAAGCTCAGCAGGCTCGTAGTCGACGGTGATCGCGTGAGCATCGACGATACAGAAAAAAAGGTCCTCACGCTGCTCCGCCACCTGAGCCGCCCAGCCCCGCACCGCCCCGAGCCAGTTGCCAATATGCAGATCACCGCTCGGTTGGATACCCGAGAAAACACGCGGTCGAGCGGTCAGCGGAGCCATACCAGCCCTAACCACCAAAGTTGATTTGATAAATGCCCCACGCGTCGCCGGGCGACTTCTGCGTGGGGAATTTGAGCGAATGGATGACGTCACCGACGCATTTGATGAGTTCCTCGTCGCTCGTGTTCGAGTCTTCGTTGCGCCACACACGGACGCTACCCTCATGGGTGACGACGAACTTGATCTTGACCTCCCCGCCCACGAAGGAGTCCCGTTTTTTCGCGGCGTGCCAGCAGCCGTTCACCTTCCCGGACGCGGCGCGCACGACCTTCAAGACGTCGCTCGCGGCCATTTGATGCGGAGCCATCCATGGATCGTCTGATTGTGGCGCGACGAGGTCACCCGACGATGCATTGGTCGCTGCCGGGGCGGCGGCGGGGCTACTCGCGGCTGCGCCTTTGGGCGAATCGGGGCCATCCTTGTTCGCGTTGTCCGACCTCGAAGAGCGGTGCTCGACCGCGTCGTCCTCGACCTTCGGCGCCGGCGCTGCGCCGCCGCAGGCGACAAGCACCCAAGGCGCTACGATGAGTACTCGGACGTACCGGGCGGGCATGAGGGTCCTCCTTTGAGCGGCGCAGAGTAATCCAGGTGCGGCAGTCGCGGAAAGGTGTACGGCGCGCCGCGAGGTCACGCACGTGATCGCGCCCTCGCCACAGGAGCGACCGCAGACGTTGGGGTGGACTTGGCCTCGGCGCGTGCCATGCGAGCACGTGTCATTCGAATGGCCAGCGGCGCACAATCGATCCCGATCCATGACCTCTTCAAGCGATCGGCTACCGCGAGGGTGGTGCCACAACCGCAAAACGGGTCAAGGACGACGTCGCCTTCGTCACTGCTCGCCCTGATGACGCGTTCCAGCAGGGCCTCGGGCTTCTGCGTGGGATACCCGGTCCGCTCCTTCCCGATTGCGGCGATGACACCGACCTCCCAGACGTCGGACAGAGGCGGCCCCTCGGTCTCGACGTCTTCGATGCTCGGTTTCCTGTGCCCGCATGAGAAATCGGCACGCTGCTTTTTCGTTCCGAACGCCTTGAGCGTCGACGCGGCCAATCGTTCATAGCCAAGGAGAGTATTGAAGGTATGCGCTTGACCAGGGCTGGACGTGTAGAAGAGCAGCACATCGTGCATGCGTTGAAAGCGGCGCGCCCGCGCAGGCCAGCGTCGGTATCGCCAGATGACTTCGTTACGAAACGAGTCAGCTCCGAACACAGCGTCGAGCAATACTTTCAAGTAGTGACTCGCGGTTGGATCGCAGTGCAGATAGAGGCTCCCGGTCTTCTTGAGCACGCGGCGCAGTTCGACGAGCCGGGGCGCCATCATGCACAAATAAGCCATGACGTCGCGGTCTCCCAAGATCGATCGCAGCGCTTCGATCGACTTCGCGACATACGAATGAGAACTCAAGGCCTCTCGATACGCGGCCTCGGCATCTGAACCCCATTTCCACGTGTCCTTGAAGGCTGGGGACGGCCCCGGGCCGCGGTCCGAATTTCTGCTGCGTGGTGTGACGACGATGTTGTAGTCCCTGCCACTCTGAAAAGGAGGATCGAGATAGACCAAGTCCACCGATGCGTCGGCGACCTCCTGCTTGAGGACGGTCAGGTTGTCGCCATGGAGGAGCCGATTCATTCGTCCACCACCGTCTCGCATCCCCGGACTCGGCGCCGCGGATGCGATGTCAACTTTCGAACCCCATCCGCACATACGCGTGCGGTTTCGCGCGCGCCAAGTTCTCGTCCTTTGCGTCCGGTTCGGTCACGATGGTGGCAGCAACTCCCAGGCGCGCGCCGGCCTCGAATGCCTGCAGCACGATGCGCATCGTCTGGCCGGCGAAACATGGTTTCCGGTAAGCAATATCGACGGTGCGAGCGAGCAGCGACGAGCCGCGGCCGATCGCGACGAACCGCCGCAGGGCTGCCTCTTCGAAGACGCGGAGGTAAACGAGCGAGTTGACGTGCATGTTGCTGTCGGTGTGCATGATCCCGAATGCCGTGGGCGTCGGATCGACACGCCCCGCGGGCTCTAGCGGCGTGGCGTGCTCGGGTATGCTCGCGATGGACTCGAAAGCCGGCAGTGCTGCTCGCGTGTGTTCCGCCACGGGCGCCCCGGGGAAATCGAGGCTCCTTACGCGCCGGTCGCCATCGGCCGCGAACGGGCGGGTCAGCACATGCTCGGCATACACCCGGCCGACCCGGGAGCGCTCGCCCTGCCGTTCGGTCTTGCCATAGGTTCTGCCGATGGGCGCATGCAGCTCTGCCCACATCTCGACCAAGAATCGACCATCCTCGGCCCGGACGAGCCGGTACGTCCCGTCGGCCTCGACTTGCGCATTGGCCGAGAACGGCCCAGGCGTGCCCTCCATTCGCAGGCGAGCCAAGATGGGAACGATTCCCTGGGAGCGGAACGCGCGCGCGGTTTCGGATCCTTTCAAGATGCGCCGCCACACGGTCGCGGTAAACGCGTTGGGTAACGACTCGAGCACGATGCGGCCGTCTCGCGTGACGTCCTCGAACCGCAAGGGCACGGGTGCCGTTGTGCGAGGTGCGTCCGGCGGAAGCGGAGGAATGTCGATCATCGAAAAGCAGTCTAATCCCCTGGCAGACTCTGGCACGATCGATCGGACTCGCACGCCCGGCGTCGGCCAGCAAGAAGCGCTCGCGTCGCTTTCCTTGCATCGGAAGCGCTCGCGCCGGTACCTTCGACATGGATCGATGACACTCTCCCCCAGGCAGATGATCGGTGTGCTCGCCGTACTCGTCGTGGGGGTTGCCGGAATGTTTCTCGTCAAGGAGGCGGCGCCGTTCATCGTCACGGTCGCGCTCGTCGGCGCCATCGGGGTCCTCTATGCCGGTGCGGGTGCGGGTCAAGGTGCGTCGCTGCAACCGCTCTTGGACGCGGCGCGCCGCGCCGCAGCAGGCGAGAAACCAGGCATTCCGCCTCAAGCCACGGGCGACGGGCTTCGCCTTTACGAGGCGCTCGCGAGCGTCGCGGATCAGCGGAACAAGGATCGGGACGAGCTCGCGCTGAAACGAGACAAGATCGTCGAGTACGAGCGGACGCTCGAGGAAATCGCCGAGCGACTCAGTACGAACGCGCAGCTTCAGGCGGGCGCCGCCGACCAGACGACCCGACTCATTCGGGAGCTGACGGGAGCCGTGAATGAATTTGGCAAGCACATCGAAGCGCTCACGCAAAGCGCGGAGGAGTCGAGCAGCTCGATTCTCGAGATGACCGCGACGAACGACGAGGTCGCCGAAAACATCGGTGAGCTCGCGGGCAGCGTGCGCGAGACCGTCAGCTCGATCGAAGAAATGGCCTATTCAATCAAAGAGGTCGCCAAGAACGTCGACGCGCTGTCGCTCACGGCCGAAGAGACCAGCAGTTCGATGAACGAGATGGATGTCTCCATCGACCAGGTGCAGAGCAACGCGAACGAGACGGCTCGGCTCTCCGAAGAGGTTGCCCTCGATGCCGAGAAAGGCGCCGAAGCGATCCTAAAGACGATCAGCGAGATCTATCGGATCAAGGAGAGCTCGCAGGAGGCCGTCTCGGTCATCTCGAATCTGGGCTCACGCATCGAAGCCATCGGTCAAATCGTCAACGTCATCGACGACGTCGCGGAGCAGACGAATCTGCTCGCGCTCAATGCAGCGATCATCGCCGCGCAGGCGGGGGAGCAGGGCAAAGGCTTCGCCGTCGTGGCCGACGAGATCAAAGATCTCGCCGAGCGCGCTGGCGCAAGCACGCGAGAGATTACGGACCTCATCAAGACGGTGCAGGCGGAGAGCAAGAATGCAATCACCGCCGTCGAACGGGGGGCGCACAACGTGGACCGTGGTGTCGAGGTGTCCAACGAAGCGGAGCGCGCTCTCAAGAAGATCCTCGAAAGCTCCCAAAAGAGCACGAACATGGTGCGCGCCATCGCGCGCGCGACCCTGGAACAGGCGAAAGGCAGCAAGCAGGTTACGGACGCGATCGGACGCATCGCCGAGACGGTTCAGCAGATTGCCGCGGCGACCGCGCAGCAAGCGCGCGGCTCGGAGCTCATCATGAAGAGCGCCGAAAAGATGCGCATCATCACACAGCACGTCGAGCGTTCGTCGCAGGAGCAGTCGCGCGGCGGGCGCCAAATCTCCGGCGCGATCGAGAATATCTCCACGATGGTCAACCAGCTGACGTCGAGTCACAAGGCCCAGGCGACGGGAAGTCAGCAGCTTCTTGCGTCGACGACGCGGATCGAAGAAAGCTCGACCGAGCAGACGCAGAGTCTCAAGCAGCTCGCAGTCGCCATCGACCGCCTGAAGCGCGCGACCCTGTAGTTCGGTTCTGGCGTCCAGTCACTTGACGACGCGGAGGTACGGCGGCAGCTCTCTTTTCCTTTTTCGGGAGATGCCCGTGCCAGGCCGGCCCGTCGGTGGCGCCGGGGCGACGGCGGGCCGGGCTGCGCTCCCGTGGCTCAAGCGCGGGGGTGCCTCCGCAGCCGTCCGCGCAATCCTCGCAGCCTTCACGGCAGTCTCTTTTTCGCCCACATTCGCTACTGCGGCGAGCACTGGCCGCTTTCGAGTGCGCTTCGCTTTGGGCGCGCCAGCCTTGGACTCACGCGCCACGACCGATTTGGGTGGTTCCTTTTGCGCGCCATCCTCGACCACTTGCGCCTGGCGTGCGACCTCAGCGGGAACGTCGTCGGGCCAGACCATTCCTCTGCCGTCATCGCCCACCATCGCGAAAACGCTGCCCCACGGCACGACGCAGAAGAACGGCGAGCGGTTGAAACTGAGTGTGCACGCGATTCCGGCGTCGTCGAGCCGCAGGTCGGGGATGGGCACAGGCATGTTCAAGCCGATCTGGAGCACGAGCTGCGGTTTGCTCTTCAACCCGGACGGCACGGCGACGGATGTGGGCCGCGGATCGAGATGCACATAAACGCTCGACCGCTCGAGGAGCGCCAGCGCAACGTCTTTTTTCGGCGGCAGAGGTTGCGTCGGAGACATCGCGCTTGGTCTTTCGTGTCGGCGACCCTTAGCGCGGAGCGCTGTCGAGCGCAAAGGGTCGAACCCTCCAGAACTTACTACGACTCGCTCTTGACCGCCCGGATGAAGCGATCGTACACCGAAGCCGGCAGCAGTCGGGCGACGTCCGTCGCAAGGACGAGCGGCCACGGAAAGGCCACGACCGCGGGTGACTGCTCGAGTCTGCGCGCGATGTGGCGCGCCGCCTTGTCGACCGGCCAGCAAAACGGCGTCGGGTGCCTGCGGCCCGCGATCATTGCGGTATCCACGAAGCCCGGACGCACGTCCGTCACCCGCACGCCAGCCGGGGACAAGTCGATCCGGAGGCCTTCGAGGAAAGTGCTCAGTGCAGACTTGCTTGCGCTGTATGCCGCGGACATGGGCAGCGCGCGGCGGCCAGCCAGGCTCGAGATGCCGACAAGGTGACCACGCTGGTGGGCCAGAAAGAGAGGGATGGCGGCGACCAGTGTGGCAATGGCCCCACGAATGTTCACGTCAATGATCGCGCCCACGTCTTGCCAGGAGAGCCGGCTGCTGTGCTGGGTTCCTCCCTGTCCAGCATTTGCGATGACGAGGTCGAGGCCGCCAAGCTCTTGATCGGCACGGCGCAACGCGTCGGTCACCGCGTCATTATCGCGGACGTCGAGGGAAATGCATGTCGCGCTGCCGCCGAGGGTGCGGACTTCGTTGGCGAGAATCTCAAGCTCGGCAATCCGTCTGGCGCACAACGCAACCTTGGCCCCGCCGCGGCCGTACTCGAGGGCAAGGGCACGCCCGATTCCACTCGAGGCGCCCGTGATGAGGACGGAACGGGGTCGCATGGGCAGGCCAGACGCGAGACAAGGCAGACGAGACAGTCGCAACGCGGTCGTTGACGGCGGCGGCGATGTACTTATCTTGCAAGCCGGTGCCTGAAGTAAAGGGGGCGATCGGTTTCGACGGAGACGACGAACTCATTTGCTGCGTACCGTGGCCCGCTGGTCCACGTAAAAACCCGCGGAACGATTGATTGCGAACGATAACGCGATCGCGCTCGCTGCCTAAAAAGCACTGAACGCCGTCCGACGGAAGGGTCCTCCAGCACCCTCCGAAGGGCGTCAACAAGCTGGATGGCCGAACGTCGGGTTACCGGGCGGGAGGCGAGATCAAACAGGTGAATAGCTCCGAGGAGAGCCCGCCGACAGGCGCGACCCGGAGCGATGCAAAGTGTCGGCTACGTACGTAGAGGCGTGAGCGAGGCGTTTTCGGACCCGGGTTCGATTCCCGGCGCCTCCACTGTGATTCCGCGAACTTGGATGGTGGTTGGTCCAATCGTTTGGTCCAACTGGGGGAGCGGCGGAGGGGCTTCTCCGGGAAGCCAAAGAATCCGGCGGGGGCGGTCGGACACCGCTTCTTTCCATGTCGAGAGCAGCGCGGAGCGCGCCGGCCTCCGAGGGCCCTCAGCTCGTCGGCGGTGCACGCGGACCTTGTTCGGCGTGGCCACCACGAGACAGCCGTTCCAGGTGCCCGCGTCCGCCCCGCTGAACCACCCGACGAGGTAGTCCGCCAGTCGCCATTGCTCCGTGTCCGGCAGGCGCACGAGAAGGATCCCGGCGTGCTTCCGCGCCCGGAGACGCGCGCGTCGGAGAAGTCGAGGTCCTGGGTCACGAGCAAGCGCCCCACCACTTGCGTCGCGACCCACACCTCGGCGTCCGACCTGCCTTGCAGGCCCTCGCTCAAGACCGTGTCGACGTCGAACCCCAGCGCCGCCAGCCTCGGGGCAGCCGACGCCGGAATGTTCTCATCGAACTTCAGCTTCACGCGACCTTCGCGTCGGGTGGGACCGGGCGTGGCGCGGGCAGGTCCTCCGCCGCGGACGCCGCGGCGAAAGCGATGACGGCGCGGACGTCGTCCT
>JALYHX010000041.1 GCA_030776305.1 Myxococcota bacterium | reverse complement strand
CTCGCGGGCACGAGCTCGTCCCCCCGATGCTCCATGAGCGGGAGCCGCTCCTGGAAGAACGCCGGCTTCGTGGCCGCAACGATCACCACATCGAAGTAGTTTCGCCAATGGGGGTATTCGGTCATCGCGTCGCCGAGCAAATACGTCATCATCTTGTCGGTGTACGACCAGCGCGAATTCGTCAGGAGAAAGAGCTTCTTGCCCGAGCTTCGCAGCTTGTGCAGCGTTGGCGCGAGCTGCGGGTCTTTCTCGACGAATCGGCGGAAATCCGCGGACACCGTCTCGAGGATTGTGCCATCACGGTGCGCCTCGTCGATGCTTTCGCGAATGTCGGTGAACGCTTTGGCGTAGTCGATGGTCAGCCCTCGCCGGTCCATGGCTTCGACGAGCGCCGCGTAAAGGGCCGCTTCACTGAGCGCATACAGCGTGTCGATCCAATGGTATCGCGGAGTCGCCGGGCGGATCTTCTCCGAATGATAAAGCTGTCGGAGCTCTTCTTTCGGGAGCTCGCGCAGCCCGTGGTAGCCCTTCGCAACGTACTTGTAACGGTCCATCTTCAAGATGTGTCCGAACCGCTTGTCGATGAGCAACCCGCGCACCGGGAACGCCGTCTGATAAGGAATGGATCCGACGAACTCGGGATACCCACGCTTGACGAGCTTTTCGATCGTCGCGCGGATTGAGAGCTCGTCCATTTGCTGCTGATTGTAGATGGCGAGCGTGTAGTCCATGTCGAACCCGATCCACGCGATGGAGCTCATTCGCATATTGCGGTTGCAAAAGATGCGTCGCGGACGAGGAATGCGCGCGGCATGAGGCCGCGCGAGAAATTCATCGATTGGCAGCGAGAGCTGAAATGTATTCACTTCGACTTGCCCGCGCGCGCGCGAGACCCGCTCGCACGCGCAGCCTTTAGTGTCCCATGATGAGGGTCCTGGCGCAAACTTCGTGCGGCGGAGCTGTGCGCAGAAGAGGGCATTGGGCCGGAGTTTCGACCCGGGAGACCGAGCGGGCGTTTACGGCTTGGCGACCCAGGTGAACCGCGTCTTCGACGGACCTGGGGGATGCTCAGGGACGATAGGAGTCGGCGCGAAATCGTGCGGCTCGACCGTCGGCGGCAGCATCGCTTCGGGCGACGGCGTCCACCGCGGACCACCGTCTGCGTCGCGGCAGCAACGAAAACCGACGAAGTAGTAGCGAAACTCCGGTTCGTGGCTGTACGTCATCGGCCGGCATTGACTCCGTACGTGACCCCACGCTCCCCCTTTCAACCCCGCCCACTTCGACTTGTCGCGCGGCGGCTCGTCACTGATGACCCACTCGTCGAAGTTCCCGGTCATGTCGTAGACATCGAAGCCGCTGCGGCACGTTTCGAGCGAACCGCTCGGCACGCTCTGATCGAGCCGTGACAGCTCACGGAACGCGACGTCCTTGTCTTTCGAATAGAAGAAGAACTGCGCTTTCGGGCCCGGTCTCATCGGATCGATGAAGAAACTGTCGATATTGCATGCCTTGTGATCGCGCACGTAGCCATACGGAAACGGCGTGTGCGCGGGGCCTTCGCACGCAGCCGTCCATTCGCTCGACGAGCAGAGGCGCTTGCCTTTCGACTCGCACGTGGCCTGCGCCTCGTACCAGTCGAGCATCCACGTGGGGTGCGCGTCCTTTCGGTTCGGGTACTCGTAGCGATCCACGCAGAAAGAGATACGCCGCTGCGCGCCGCGGCAGCGTTGCTCGCGAGCGAACGAGTGGCAAATGTCGATATGGTTTATCCGTTCGTGCTCGATGTCGAGGCAGCGGCGATCGATGTCGGGGCAGAAGACCGTGTCCGCGTAGGCCATGTCCTCGGGGCAAGGAGAGGCGCTCGCATCCCGGCTCGGCGCGGTCGGCGCGGTCGGCATCGGCGGCGCCTCGATTTGCGTGACGGTCACGACGATGGACGCTGTCGCGTCGAGGGTCTCGGGCGGATTGCCACACGCGACGACGAGCGCGGCGCATGCGGC
>JALYHX010000040.1 GCA_030776305.1 Myxococcota bacterium | reverse complement strand
CCCCAGCTTGCATGCCGTATCGAACAGCGCCTGACCGTCGCCCCGTACATGGTCGCCGAGCTTCAGCGGCAGTTTCACGCCGGCGAGGATTGTGCGCAATTTGTCCTTCCGCCTCTCGAGTGTCGCGCCCGTCAGATCCATGCCGTCGTAGCGCAGCAGATCGAAGACGAAGTACACGAGCCGATCGACCGCACCCACCCCTTTCAATGCGTTCTGCAACTTCTGAAAGTCGGTACGGCCATCGTCGAGCACGTATGCGATCTCGCCGTCCATGATGGCGTCCGTGACGCGAACATGGGAGAGCGCCTCGGCGACGGTGGGAAAGTGGTCGGTCCAATCCTTTCCACCGCGCGTCGTCAATGTGACGCGGCCATGGTCCAGAGTTGCGACAGCGCGGTAACCGTCGTATTTCGGCTCGTAGACCCACTCGCCGCGCGTGGGGACGGCGTCGACGAGCGTCGCGAGCTGAACCGCGATCGCGCGGGGTGCTGGACGCGGTGCGGTGCCGGTCTTGGCCGCTTGGGTCTTCGCCTTGCGCACGGGAGTTCCGCTGTGCCCAGCATCCGGCACGCCCTTCGCGAGAACCTCGATGGTTCGACGCGTGAGCACGCTCTCCGGCAGACGCTTCACGATTTCCGCCTGTTCGCCGTGCCGCACGTGTTCGTCGGTGCCCTTCATGAGGAGCCAGCTCTTCTTGCCGCGATCGCCGTGCTTGGTCGCGAGTCGAACCAATCGGAACCTCCCGTGCAGCTTCTCGCCGTGGACGATGAACTCCAGTTTGCCCTTCTTCATTCCTTCGCGCGGGTCGCCGATGGGCTCCCACGTCCCGCGGTCCCAGACGATGACCGCGCCGCCGCCGTACTCGCCCTTCGGAATGGTGCCCTCGAAGTTTCGATAGTCGACGGGATGATCTTCGGTCTGCACGGCCAGGCGCCGCTCTTTCGTCGACAGGCTCGGCCCTTTCGGCACCGCCCAAGATAGGAGCACGCCGTCGAGCTCGAGGCGAAAGTCGAAGTGCAGCGCCGTCGCCGCGTGCTTTTGGATGACGTACGAATTGCCCCCCGTCGTAGGTCGCAACTCCCCGGACGGCTCTTTGGTAATCCCGAAGTCCCGCATCGCCTTGTAGCGCCCGAGCGGCTTCGGCTCGTCGGTCGTTCGTTTCATGCCATCCTCCGACCCTTGGGGAATTTCCAGCGGTCCCAAGTGTTGAGCACGGGCTCGATACCGCGCACCCGCTCGACGGCGCGGAGGGCTTTGGTTGGGAAAGCCGACGGTTCGCCGTGGCCAAGGCGCGCGGCCAGGTTCAGCGCGTCGAACGGCGCCCGCACCTTCACGTCGTTGTCGAAGTACACGTAGACATCGTGCCCTGCGTCTCGCCACTGCACGATGCGCTCTGCCCAGCGGTCGAGCGACGCGCGTCGGTAGCCACTGACGTACAGTTCCTTCTCGCCATGGAGGCGCACGTACACCAGACTGGACGTGACGACTTCGAGGAGCGGATATTTTCCCGCTGTATCCGCGATGCACAGCGCGATGTCGTGCTTCCGCAGGAGACGGAGGAACGCTGGATCTTCGTAGCTCGGGTGCCGGATCTCCAGCGCGTAACGAAGCGGGCGATCGCGGGCAGTATCGAGATACGCGCCGTGCTTGAGCCGAGCGTCATACGCGTGCGCCAACCGCACTGCCGCGCTCGTGGTGCGCGGGAGGATCGAGAAAAACGACGTGAGCCGTTCGGGGTCGAACGCGAGCTGCGGGGGGAGTTGCCAAAGGATCGGCCCGAGCTTCTCCTCGAGTGCCAACACGCCGCTCGCGAAAAAGTTCGCGAGCGGCTGCACGCAGTCACGGAGTTTCTTGTTGTGGGTGAGAAAGCGACCACCCTTTACCGCAAAGACAAAATCCGCTGGCGTGCTCACCCGCCAGCGCACGTAGCTGGACGGCCGCTGCAACGAGTAGAAGGAGCCGTTGATCTCAACCGAGCGTAGACGCCCGCTGGCGTACTGAAGCTCCTGCTTTTGCGGAAGCCCTTTCGGGTAGAATACGCCGCGCCACGGCGCGTAACGCCAACCGGAGACGCCGACACGTACGTCAGGCACGCGCTGCGTCACCGGACTCCGCGCAGCTATCTGATTCTGACGGGTGACACGCCGCGACCCCGGTGTGCGCTGTCGTCCCATGCACCACCAAAGGTGTTGACGCGATCGCTCCGCGCATATCGTGCCCCGCTCCAAAGCAGGGACTGTTCCATGCCGATTCAAAGCAGGGCGGGGCGACCCATTGCCGATCTTCGGCCACCACCAGGGCAAACCTCGTAGCCCGTGAATCGTAGATGCTCACCCCGGCCTGCCGGCGGGCGCGCCCCGGTGCACGGCGTGGCATAATTGCCATGGGAACTCGGAATACCGCGTGGGCCACGACTCGTCGGGCTTTTCGTCGCAGAGGCTGCGTTGCAGGCGTCGTGTCGAACGGCCGGCGGGAGGTGGCACTCAGCGGCCAATCAGTGTAGCGACTGCGCGCACCAGCTTGTCTGGGTCGACGGGCTTCGGGACGTGCTCCTGGAACCCTGCCATCAAGGCGCGTCGTCTATCCTCCTCCCGCGCGTAGGCGGTAAGGGCTAGGGCTGGAACG
>JALYHX010000039.1 GCA_030776305.1 Myxococcota bacterium | reverse complement strand
GCGTTGAAGCATCTCGCGCACATCATCCCCCGCTGGGCGAGGGCCATCTCCCCAAAGTCGTCGACGAGTTCGTCGACCCATTACCACGCTGAACGGAATCACCAGGGCCTCGGCGACGTCATCCCCTTCCCTCGCCCGCCTCGCACAACCTCTGTGGTCGGGTCCGCCGACGCGATCGGCTTGGACGATTACTCCAGTCACTCCAGTTCTACTACCGAGCGTCCGCGTAACCTCAAGATCAATGAGCGGAACAATACGGGGTGACTTCAGATGTCGGCCATGCTGTTGAAGAACTCGTTGTCCTCGTTGTACCCGCCCTCGCCCTTGTAGACGTGCTTCACGTCCTGGACGAACTCGATGGCGCTGATCCACTTCACCATCTTGAACCCGAGCTGGTTCTCGACGCGCAACCTGAGCGGCGCACCGTGCAGCTCCGTGAGCGGGGCGAAATTCATCTCGTAGGCGAGCATCGTTTGCGGGTGGAGCACGGTCTCGAGCGGCTGACTCTCGTAGTACTGGCCTCCTTCGCCGCCCTCGCCGAAGGAGTAGAAGATGACGGCGTGCGCTTCTGGCTTCGGGCGTACGAGCTTGATCAGCTCTCCGATGGGCAAGCCGCCCCACTCCGCGATCCCCGACCACCCTTGGATGCAGTGGTGCAACGTGATCTGCGCCTTCTTGCCCAGCGCCCGCAACTCGTCGAGCGAGAGCGTGACCGGATTCTCGACGAGACCGTAGACCCTGAGCCGATAGTGGAGGAAGCCGCCCGCTGCGAGCCCCTTCCATTCGTCGCTGATCGGCATCTTGCCGTTCGGCCAGAGGAAGGGCGAGATGTCGTCCTTCCGGTAACGGGCTTGGGGCGCGTATCGGTCGAGTAGGACCGTGAGGAGCGGGTTCACGAGCCCGGACGCGACGTGCTGCACTGCGCGAGGTGCTCGACGAGACAGCGTATTGGCGACGATGTTCGCGACGACGATCACGACGAGGCCAACGCCGCCGAGTGCGAGGCCGACCAGTCTCTCGTTATCGGTGCCGAGGACGATGTGGTTCATGTTCCGCGCGAGCCCCTTGATCGCCACCATGGCGACGTGGGCAGCGATGAACAGCAGCCATGCGCACGTGACGAGGAAGTGGATGGAGCGGCCGATCTGCCTGTTGCCAGGGAGCTGCGGATACCACGCAAACCTGTTGACCAGCGCAGGGGACATCGAGGGGCCGGTCATGATCGAAATGGGGGCGAGCACGAAGACGGCGGCGAAGTACGCAAGCTGCTGGAGGGCGTTGTACGCGTAGAAGCCGTTCGCCTCCGGCGGGAGATGCAAAGTGACGTAGTGGACGAAGATCGCCCAGGCGTCCGGCACGACGTTCCAAGACGTCGGGACGATCCGACGCCACTGCCCGGTCACAAAGAGAAGGGTGTAGAACGCCGCGCCGTTGAGCACCCAGAAGACGATGCTGGCGAAATGCCAATGCCGTGCGAGACCGAGCGTGTGCCGGCCGCCCGGAAGTCCGATCCACGGCGACAGATAGCGGGCGTCGTCCTTCGCCGTCCACACGCGATCCCGCGGGACCTCGATGGGCGTGAATCGGACCCACTCCGTTCCCGGCGTGCAGTGAATGTTCCAGTACAGCCGCGGATGATCCATGAGGATTTGAAACCCGCTGCGGACGAGGAAGACGAGGACCAGGAAGTTGAAGTAGTGGCTGAGCCGCAGCCACAACGGGAAGCCCTGCGGACCTCCTGCGTTCGTAGCCGCGGGAACCACTGGCAAGCCGGCGACCGCCCACTGGAGGTACGCGACAGCCGCGGCGACCGCGAAGGGGCCGAGCAGCCCCACGAGTGTCCAGCGACGAATGTGCATGACGGTGACGGAACGATACGCGGTATCCCTGTCGCGGCACCGCGTAGTGTTTCAACGCTTGGTTCGCGGGCGAGAGGCGGAAGCCAGCGATCGCCGGCGCGCACCGAGTGCTATCGTTCCGCGGCCATGACGCCTTCGACGGCGCTCCGCTCCTCGTTCTGCTGTTCATCGTCGTACTCCCTTGGAAGAACCACGATGACCCCGCGCCATGATTGGATTGAGTCGCGCCTATTGCCGATTGTTAGGCAGGCGCCCACCCTCTCCGGCGCGAGTTACCTTTCCACGCGATGTGGCACCAAGTAACCCCCTCTCCGCCTTGTGCCGCGGCCCTTGCGCGGTACGCTTGAAATACAATCGTCAGTAGTCGAAGGCCTCCGCCGGTCCTCCCCGGGAGAGCCGCAGCAACTCCGACAGGGAAGGTTCTGATGCCAGAGCGGGTCCGATCGCGCCCCATGATGGTTGCGTTCGCGCTGACGCTTCTCGGCGCGTGCGTGGGCGAAATCGGACGATCAGGCTCCGATCCGAATGCAGCCGGAGGCGGCGCCAACGCAAACGCCGACGCGGGCTCCAATGCGGACGGAAATGCGGCGACGGGACCCGCTCTAGCCTTTGGACCCACGGGGATCCACCGCCTCTCGCGCATCGAATACGACAGCACCCTTCGCGACCTGCTCGGGGACAACACCCGCCCCGGTCTTGCGAAGCTCCCCGAAGACGTCAACGACCCCTTCGACAACGACTACAAGACCCAGCTCGTCTCCGGCGCCCTTATCGCCAGCGTCGAGACCCTGGCCACCGACGTCGCGGCCCGCGCCATCGCCGATCCCCCGCGCAGGGATTCGCTCGTCGGATGCACCCCCACCAGCCCAAGCGACAAGACATGCTTCGAGGGTTTCGTGCGTCGCTTCGGCCGCCGCGCATTTCGCCGAGACCTGATCGACGCCGAAGTGGCCTCGTTCGTCGGCCTACAGGCTTATGCAATCGAGGCGGCGGATTTCTTCGTCGGGGCGGAGCTTGTCATCCGCGCGATGCTTCAGGATCCAAGCTTCCTCTATCGCGTCGAGATCGGCGATCCAGTGGCCGGACAGGCGGGCGTCTATCGCCTCACGGACTTCGAGATTGGCTCCCGCCTTTCGTACTTTCTCTGGGGGAGCATGCCGAGCGACGAGCTCTTGAATATGGCTGCGGCGGGCAGCTTGCGCAGCGCGGATGGGCGACGGGCTGCCGCCGCCAACCTCTTGGCCGACCCGCGTGGGGCGGATCGCGTCCGCTCCTTCCATTCGTTCTGGCTTGGATACCGCCAGCTCGCCCTGGCGCCCGATCTGGCCGATGCCTTGCGCGCAGAGACCGACGCGCTGGTCACACGCGTCGTCCTCGAGCAACATCAGGACTACCTCCAAATCTTCCGATCGCCCGAAACCTTTCTCACCGACTCGCTTGCCGCCCACTATGGCCTGCCGACGCCCGGGTCAACGACGGGAAAGTGGGTCAACTACGGATCGGACCCGCGCCGTGGAATCCTCTCACACGGCGCAGTGCTCGCGGTCGGAGCGAAATTCGACGACACGAGTCCCACCTTGCGCGGAGTGTTCGTGAGAAACCGGCTCCTTTGCCAGGTCGTACCGCCTCCACCCCCCACG
This sequence comes from Myxococcota bacterium, assembly GCA_030776305.1. Lineage (GTDB taxonomy): Bacteria > Myxococcota_A > Polyangia > Polyangiales > Polyangiaceae > Palsa-1150. The sequence goes on along the minus strand of JALYHX010000039.1, from coordinate 4,722 downwards.
GTCATGGTCGATCAGCCTCCGATGGGAACCGGAAGCCGATGCAAGATCGATCGCTATGCGGCCCACCGATCGGGCGCGTGCGCCGGGTGCCACAGCTTGACGGACGGCATCGGCTTCGGCCTCGAGAATTATGATCGCAGCGGCGCGTACCGCACGACCGACATGAATGCTCCGGAGTGTACGATCCCCGGCGACGGCGAGGTCGTAGGGCTTGCCACGACGGACGGTAAGTTCAAAGGCCCCGCAGCACTTGGTGAGCTTCTGTTTGCGAGCGGGGGCGTGGAGCAATGCGTCGTCACGCAGCTCTTCCGCATGGCACTCGGGCGCCGCGAGACCGACGCGGACACGGCGACGCTGATCGCGCTGACGGACGGCTTCAAACAAAAGGGGCGAGCGTTCGACAAGCTCCTCGTCGAGATGGCTGCGGATCCAGCCTTCATCCATCGCCGGCTGGAGCAGTAGAGAAAGGTGGCCATGCGAATCACGCGACGAACGATGTTGCGCGGCCTCGGCGGAGTCGCCATCGCGCTGCCGGCGCTGGAGGTCATGTTCGATCGCCATGGCGTGGCATTCGCTCAAGGCATGCCCATCCCGAAGAGGTATCTGGTCTGCTTTGGCGGGCAGTCGCTGGGCGGCGATGGGGATCCCCTTCGTGACGACTACGTACCGAACACGGTGGGACCGAACTACGATCTCAAGAGCGCGCTGGCGCCTCTCGCGCCCGTCCAGTCCGAGGTGAGCGTTGTCTCCGGCCTCTCCATTCCCACCGCGAATGCGGGACCAGTTCCCGCCGCCGGACGTCGCGATGACTTCCACGTCTCGTCGCTGAGTCCCCTGCTTTCCGGCGTACGGTCGCCAGCGGATACATCGTCCGGCGGACCGACGTCCGACCAGCTCGTTGCCGATGCCATCGCCGGCAGCACACCGTTCAAGTCGCTCGTGTACCGGGTTCAGGTCGAGTGGTACCTCGGCGTTTCGGCGCCGTACGGGCGCGACATGCTCTCGTACAAAGTAAACCCCGCCGGTGGCAACCCGATCCCGATGCCGCCGGTGGTCAGCCCGAAAGCCGCATTCGACGCGCTGTTCTCGAACTTCGCGCCACCGAGCAACGCAGCCGAACGCGCCCGCCAAGATTTCCTCTTGCGGTCGCGCAAGAGCGTCCTCGACCTGGTCGCCGGCAAGCTGCAAAGCCTGGCGTCCAATCCGCAACTCGGGACCGCGGATCAACAGCGCTTGCAACGCCACTTCGACGAGATTCGCGCTCTCGAGCTCCAAGTTTCCGCATTGCCCCCGCGCACGACAGCGACGTGCCAGCTACCGATGGACCCCGGGGCCGACCCGCCGATCGGCGGCGCGCAAGGCCAAGCGGCGGGGACGAATACGTACAGCACGAATCTCGGATACAGCGACGAAGAGACGCGCGCGAAGATCTTCTGCGACTTGGTCCACATGGCATTCACGTGCGATCTCAGTCGCGTGGGATCGCTGATGTTCACGATGTTCCAGTCGCACATGAACATGTTCGCGCTGACCGGTGCGCACTGCGATCTTCACGAGATCGGACACAACGGCGACCCCGTGCAAAAGGGAACGCTCGGCGTCAGCAAGGCCATTGCCTGGCACATGAAGCACTTCGCGTATCTCGTGGGCAAACTGCGCGACACGCCGGAGGGTGCCGGCCGCATGATCGACAACGCGGCGATCCTCTTTCTGCACGAGGGTGGCCACGGCCTCGACACCGCCACGGGCAAGACGAATAGCTCTCACTCGACGGAGAACATGGCCTGCCTCATCGCCGGCAGGGCCGGCGGACTCAAACCCGGCCAACACGTCGCTGCAACCGGCAAACACCCTGCCAACGTCGTCATCTCGGCGATGACCGGTGTTGGCATGCCTCCGCAGCTCGGCGAAGTTTTCGGAACCATTCCCGCACTTTTCGCGTGATCGCCGCTTCATGGCTGACGACTTGGGTCGCGCCGTTTGTTGCGAACGCACGTCTGCAATGAAGATGGGTTTGGGGGACTACCCGTTTCCCCCGCCCTCTTGGTCACCCTTCCTTCACGCCACTGCCTTTCTCTGCGTATCCTCCTGATATGTGGAGGCGCAGGCTCCACCCGGCGAGACGGCCCATGTATCGATCGCTCCATTGGCTCCTCCTGACGGCCCTTCTCGGCGTCATTCAGCCGCTGGCATGTCTCACCCCACCAGTCCTGTCCAAACCCGCGACCAAGGCTGCTTACAACGGAGGGGTCCCGCCCGCCCTCGAGAGCATGACGGAGCTCGACGCCTGGACGGCGGCCTCTTTGATGAGCCCCGGGATCAACATTGGCAACACGCTAGAGAACACCACATCCTGGGAAACCGGTTGGGGGAATCCCCACATCACCAAGGAATTCGTCGAAAGCCTGGCCCATCTCGGATTCAAGACCGTCCGCCTGCCGGTGGCTTGGGACACCTATGCCATCGACGGTCGCATTCAGCCCGACAAGCTCCGCCGGGTCAGCGAGGTCGTCGATTGGATTGCCAACGCCGGTATGTTCTGCGTTCTCAACATCCATTGGGACGGGGGCTGGATCGATTCGGATTCGAGGGACAAGTTCCCGCACACGTATGCCACGTTCAGCCCCGAAGCGGAGAAGAAGCTTGGCTCGTATTGGGAACAGATTTCGACCTTCTTCGCGGCCAAGAATGAAAAGCTCGTCTTCGAGGCGCTCAACGAAGAAACCAACTTCGGCAACGAAGGCTCCACGGACAAGGCCTACGCAACGCTGAGGCGCGTGAACCAGCTTTTCATCGACACCGTCAGGAAGACGAGCGGCAACAATGCAAAGCGTTTGCTCATCATCGCCGGGTACACCACCGACATCACCAAAACGTGCGACAGCCGGTACCAACTGCCTAAGGACTCCATCGGCGGGCGGCTCTTCATCTCCGTGCACTACTACACGCCGTACCCATTCTGCGGTCTCACCGAAGATGCCAGCTGGGGCAAGATGATGACCACCTGGGGAAGCCCCGACGACGTGAGCGAGCTGGATCGACTCTTCGACCTGATGAAGGGATTCTGCAGCAGCAACGACATTCCAGCCTTCATCGGCGAATTCGGCGTGGCGACCAAGAATAAGGAGCCCGAATCACGCATTCGTTGGATGTCGGCCGTAGCCGGCGCCGCGCTTTTGAGACAAATGGTTCCGGTGCTCTGGGACACCGGCAATGACGTCTCCCGCCACGCGCCCTATGCGGCCAGTGCAGAGCTGCTGCAAACGATGCGCAACCTCGCGGCTCGGCAACCCGGTGACCGTCCAGCTCGCGATCGCAGTCCACTGTGAGCTTCACGTCCTGGGATGCGCCGCTCGTCGGCGTTCCGACGGGCCGTTCGTGGCGATGATTTGCTCCGGCGGATACTGGGAACAGTTCGACGCGAGTATGGCTGCCCGTTCGTTGGTCCGTAGACGCTGGGCCCGACCCGCCCAACGACGCCGACGAGACGCGGGCGATAGGTTCATTCAATCGTTTCGCGCGGAATGCCTACAGCGCTGAGCAGGACCCAGCTGCAAACAGGGCCTTGCGCACATCGGGCTCGGGATACCGCCGAGCAGGGTTCGGCTCGACCCGAAAAGATAGAGCCAGTGTCAGCGCCCGCGCGGCTTGCACTCTGTTCGCGCCTTCATCGGCATGGCCATCTCGCTTTCAAGCGCTCCTCGGGTCATCTCCTCTCATGTAACGGGAGGGTTCAATACGGCCACGCTCCCATTTGAGATCATCCTTCATTCAACGAGGGCGCGACCGTATCCAAGACGGCATGCACCTCCGTTCACTTCCAAAGATCGCTACCGCGGTCGCCGCGCTGCTACTCGCAACCGGGTGCAGCTCCAAGAACGACTCGAAGGGCGGCGCCACGGGTAAGTCGTCCGGGGGCGGTCTCGCAGATGTAGGCTCCCCCGACGTCGGTGCCTCGGAGGCGAACGCCGGCCCAGATGCGACCGACGGCCCGGATGCGGGTGCAGCGATTGACAGGTTCCCCGATCAGGCTGCGGGCGATCCGGCTTGCGCAAGCAGTGGGAACAACTGCAATACCCTGCCCGCGCCGGAGTGTGAAGGTTCGGTCCTGAAGACCTACTACGACCCCAACGGGACCTGCGTGGCCGGCGTTTGTCAGTATCGGTACACGTCGCAAACCTGCGCACAAGGATGCCACGCCGGACAATGCGACCCTTCGTCTTGTGACGGCTCTCCATCCTGCAACGTGCCTTCTCCCTGCGACGGCTCTCCGTCTTGCCATGGCGGGGCTCCCCCTTGCGAGGGCTCCACGTGCAATACGGGCGGAGATCTCTGCGCACAGGTTCACTGCGACAGTTTGCCGGCCAACGTGTGTGTCGGTTCGGACCTCCATACCTATGTGGGCCCACAGGGAATGTGTACTCAGGGGGTGTGCTCTTACACTTACACGACGCAGACTTGCGCCGACGGCTGCAGCAACGGGGCTTGTATCGTGCACGTGTGCACGCCCGGTAGTGCCACGTTCAGCGCAGACGTCACGAACGTCGACTCGCTCGCAACGGTCTCGCCTCTGCCGGCGCTGGCAGGCGGGGCCGGCTATGAAATTCGCTCCTACATGACGGTCAAGGACAGCTACATCGGCGTGCAAGTGCCGATTTACGCGCCGACGAACATGACCATCCAGGCATCGGTTCACTACTACGATCCTTTGCACAATCCGAG
>JALYHX010000038.1 GCA_030776305.1 Myxococcota bacterium | reverse complement strand
GGGCAATTGCTCATGGGCAGGGTCATCCTCACGAAGAAGAAGCTGCACGACCCGCAATGGGCTCAGAAGGACGAAAAAAGCAGCAAGAGTCGTGAAAAATTCCGGCGCGCATGGGTTGGTGGTTCGGCCTGAGCGCGCCCGGCGCTCCAATCAGAAGGTCACACGGTTGCGGCCGGCGTTCTTCGCTCGGTAGAGGGCGGCATCCGTGCGACACAGCCAGTCGACGAGACAGGCATCCTTCGTGACGTCGAGCGCTGCCACACCCGCGCTGATCGTCACGCTCCGACCCGCGCCGGTGGTGGCTACGCGTAGATCTTCGACCTCGCCGCGCAACCGTTCCATGATTCGCGCCGCTTCGCCCGGCGATTGTTCGGGAAGGACTACGAGAAATTCGTCGCCACCGTATCGGTACAAGCCATCTCCCTGGCGCAGCCCTTGGCGCAGCGTTTGCGCAACGAGCCGCAGGACTTCGTCCCCGGCGACGTGCCCGAAGTGGTCATTGTAACTCTTGAACTCGTCGACGTCGCAAAGCGCGACGGAGTACCGGCGCGGATACCTTTCGATTTGCGACCACAGAACGGGCAGGTCTTCGTCCATCCGCAGCCGGTTGCCAATGCCGGTGAGTGCATCGACGCGCGCCATTCGAAAGGATGCCTGGCTGTCACGCCTTAGCTCCGAAGTCCTCTCTGCGAGCTTGCGGTAGAGAGACACCACTCGGCCTGCGGACGTGAGTCGTGCTCGCAGCTCGTCGATGTCGACGGGCTTCGAATGATAATCGTCCGCGCCGGCTTCCATGCCGCGCAAGAAGTGCTCCTTGTCGTCGAACCCCGTCATGAAAATGAAGTAAGTGTATGCGCCCTCGCCATCCGCGGCTCGCAATCGGCGGCAAAGCTCCACGCCGTCGATTCGCGGCATTTTCCAATCGCTCAGAACGACGTCGGCACGGTTGGCTTGGTGTATCTCCAGCGCCTCGACGCCATCTTTGGCGCTTCGACAATCATGTCCAAGGAGCCTGAGGGCCTGCTCGAGATCATGCCGCGAGGCTTCGTCGGCGTCGACGACGAGCACGCTGAGGCGGCCGTAAGGCGGGACGGCGGGCGATACGGGCACGTCCTGGCCCTCGGTCTCCGACGGCACGGTAGATCCGTTCACCATGGCGAATGCACGTTGCAGAGCTCCCGCAATGAGGGGAGCGCTGCGGATTCGCGCGCCCGGTCGTCATGCGTGGGGTGATGGTACTGAGGGTCAGGCGCCTGAGTGGGAGAGGCATCGACCCCTGGGGCTGTGGACCCCGACCACATTAACCCTCGGCGACGTGAATCGACGTCTGCCCACGACGCACGAGGCGAGCAATAAAGGCCTGCCTGCGGTCGAAACGCCATGGAACGGGCATAGCCCTCGGATGCCGTCGCCACAACGCGCGAGGATCGCCCGATTTTTGCAGGGGTCGTGCGCGCGAATTGTTACCGCTCTTTCTTGAAATTGTGCCGGAAACGGACTGGAAACGACACGCGATGCGGAGATTCTCGCCGTCCCCCGCATCGGGCTGACGGATTGACGAGGCACGGAGTGCGGGGGGCGGCGGATCCATGGACCTGTGGGTCGAGGTTCGTCTGGTCCGTGTGGGAGGTGTCGGTGCTGCGAGACGGATTGCAAACTGCGACTGAAATGAACCCCGAGTCTAGACCGTTCCGGACCCTCGGCCGGTATCGCCTGATCGCCGAGCTGGCGCGGGGGGGGATGGGAGTGGTCTATCTCGCGCTGATGCGTGGACCTGGGGCATTCAGCAAGTTGCTCGTCTTGAAGGAACTGAAAGCCGAGCTCCTCGGGGATCCTGCGGTACTCGCGATGTTCGTCGATGAGGCTCGCCTCGCCGCGTGCCTGAACCATCCCAACGTCGTCCACACGCTCGACGCGGGAACGGACGGAGATCGCCATTACATCGCGATGGAATATCTGGACGGCCAGTCCCTTCACCGAGTCATCTCACGCGCCCGCAAGAACGGCAGGCCAGTGCCGCTCGCGTGGCAATGCGCGGTACTCTGTTCCGCTCTCGAGGGGCTCTCGTACGCGCACACGGCTTTCGACTACGACGGCAAGCCGTTGGGAATCGTCCATCGCGACATGACCCCGCACAACGTCTTTGTCCGGTACGACGGGCAGGTCAAAGTCCTCGACTTCGGCATTGCGAAAGCGTTCGGCTCTTCGATCGATACACGCAATGGCATACTGAAGGGCAAGGTAGCTTACATGGCTCCTGAGCAGGCCGCTGGCGCGCCAGTGGATGCTCGTGCCGATATCTTCGCGGTCGGCGTGGTGCTGTGGGAGGCCGCGACGGGGGGACGCTTCTGGTCGGGAATGGACAGCGACATGCAGATTCTTCAAGCGCTGTCGAACGGAAGTCTGCCCGCCGAGCACGCCAAAGCATTGGCGCATGTGTCCCCGCGCTTGCGCGAAGTTATCTTGAAAGCAACGGCGGCCGACCCGGCGCAACGCTATGCAAGCGCCGCGAAGTTGCTTGGCGAGTTGCGGACCGCGCTCCCCGACATCGGTGGCGCGTCCCTTGGCCCCAAGGACATCGGTGGGCTCGTGGTCGACCTTTTCGCAGAAGATCGTGTGCGCCTTCAAGCAGCGATCGATGAAGCACTGAAG
>JALYHX010000037.1 GCA_030776305.1 Myxococcota bacterium | reverse complement strand
AAGAGCGCGCGTTCGATGACGCCGATACGGACGCGACCGAATGAGTGGCAGACTGATCAGGGCCGCGGGCGAGGAGAAAGCGACCCGTCGTCGAATCACCGTCGGCAGACCCTGTGCCGTTGTTGCCTGAACCGGTCGCCGACGTTTGGCCATTCGGGCTCCTCGAGCCGCACGCGACAGGTTTGCGGCGACGAAGGCGCGCCCATGTCTTTCTCACTGGAATGCCCCAAACCGGAAGTAGGAGAAGTCCGCCTGGCCTTGAGCGGTGCCGCCCGCGGGGGTCACCGCGAAGATCCCCACCTCAACGCCATTCCAGCTCCCCTTGAGAGGCTGCGCCATGTATGGGGAAGAAAAAGAGCGAAGCGAACCGCCGTCGAGGCCATACGAGAATCGGCATTGGCCACCAGCGGCGAAGGCGATCTGCAGGTGCACAGGCCCGGCCGGCAATGTGTCCGATGCAATCGTTTGCCCCTGGACCAACAAACTCACTTGCAATCCGCTGCCCGCCTCGGTCACGGACAGTCCTGCGTAGCTGGCGCCCGTCAGGACGATCCCCGCAACGCCTTGACCGCCAGTCCCCGACAACTCGATCACTGTGTCGACGTCGAAAGAAAGAGCCGGCAGCTTCTGCAGCAACAAGTTGGGCGCTTGGACGAGGTCGATCGGAGCACCGCCATCGCCATTTGCAGGCAGGATTTGCGGAAAGAGCCTGAGGTGCCCGGGTCTTGCGGTCAGCGAATACCAGGTATCGACATGATTGGCGTGCCACTGCCAGGCAGGGCTCAGATCAGGACCCTTGAAATCGTCTCCGGCTTGCGGAATCGAACGAGGTTGCTGACAAATGTCCGGCTTCTTGTATCGCAACACTGGCTGCTGGACCCCTCCGTCGCCCACCATGCCGAGCAGCGGCCAGTCGTTCATCCACGTGACCGGTTCGAGGTGCAGGATGCGCCCGTAAAGTCCCGTATCCTGGAAATGAACGAACCACCACTCGTTGCCTGACGGTGTGTCGACCATTCCCCCTTGGTGAGGACCGTTGATGGGGCTCGTGCCTTGCTCGAGCACCTTCGGATACGCTTCGTACGGCCCATAAACAGTCTTCGAACGAAAAGCTGCTTGAAAGCCACCCATCACACCGCCGGCCGGGGCGAGGATGTAGTACCAGCCGTTGCGCTTGTAAAACTTCGGCCCCTCCAAAGTTGGATAATTCGGATCGGGCCCAACGACGACGGTTCCCGTCCCGATCCTGCCACCGTCCGATCCGAACCCGGGGACGACTGGACCTGGGTCGAGGATCTGGGTCGCATCGGGAGACATTTTTAGGATGTTCAGGCGACCCTTGTAGCCGCCAGTGCGTGACCCCACGTATGCGTGGATCAAGTACGCCTTGCCGTCGTCGTCCCAGAGCGGACATGGATCTTCGAAGCCCGCCCCGGCCACCAGGAGGCTCGGTACACTCCACGGACCAAGGGGACTCGGCGAGGTGACCACATAGATGCCCTCATCGGGCGTTGGAAAGAAGATATAGAAGGTTCCGTCATGCTCGCGAATCGACGGCGCCCATACCCCCGTGCCGAAGGTGTATTGCGCGTAGTGCGAACCAGGGACGTTGACGAGCGCGTGGCCGACGAGCGTCCAGTTGACAAGATCGCGCGAGTGGAGGATGGGCAGGCCCGGTGTATTCGTGAAGCTCGACGCAACGAGGTAGTAATCCTCGCCAACGCGGATGACGTCGGGATCCGAATAGTCGGCCAGTACGATTGGATTCCGGTACGTCCCGTCGCCCATGTCCGAGACGTAGGGGTATGACTCCGGCGCGCCAACTGCGAGTGACGCTTCGACGGCTCCGTTCATTGCGCATCCACCGTCTCCTGCGCCCGCCTCCCCGCCGGGCCCGTCGACCGAGCCGTCATTTGACGACGATGTCGCAGCGTGATCCCCGCCGCACGCCCAAACAGCAAGCGTGATGACGCCGGCCGCGATCGCGACGACAGCCCTCCCATCACGAGACGCTCGAGACATCGAGGCATTTCCTCCAGGGCGCCACAGACAGCGTGGTACCGGTTAATGCCTCAAGTGAGCGCGTAGATCTCGAAATCGGCGGGTCATGCGAAGGCCAATGGCTCGCAGTCCTCTTTGCTCAGCTCGATCTCGATGCCAGGGAGTCTTTCGGCCAGTCTCGTCCGCAGACTCTCAAGCGCGACTCGTTCGCTTGCGCTGTGGAGCGTGCATACGACCCCCATTCCTGAAGCAACCGCGCGCAGCGCGTCATGGTGTCGGATCTCGCCAGTCAGAAGGACGTGGGCCCCCGTGGCGATCGCGTCCGGGATGAGGTCGCTCCCGCTGCCCGCGCAGACCGCCGCTCGCGTCACTTCTCGGTCGAGCCCGCCGGCGACGAGGACACGCGTCACTCCGAGCGACCGCTTGAGGTCCTCGATCAGCGCGCCCACCGTCGTCCTTGGCACCTGCCCAACCCGGCCAAAGCCACGACCATGTGTCCCTCCGGCCAAACGAACGAGATCAAACGCCGGTTCCTCATATGGATGGGAGGCGCGAAGCGCGCGCACCACTGCATCGGCATGCACGATGGGCACCACGGTCTCGAAACGGAGCTCCGGAGCCTCCTCGAGCCGCCCGGCTTCTCCAATTGCGGGGTTGGTCCGCGCCTCGCCGAAAAATGTCCCAGTGCCCGACGCGCGAAAGCTGCACGACGAGTACTTGCCGATTCTTCCCGCGCCCGCAGCGAAGGCCGCACGAGCGACAGCGTCCGCGTGCTCTCTCGGCACGAACGTCACGAGCTTGTACTCCTCGTCGATCGCCTCGATGGCACGCAGTGGCGTTCGATCTTTCATCGCCAGAGCATCGGCGAGAACGTCGTTCGTTCCGCCCGCCGCCGCGTCGAGGGCCGTGTGCGGACTGTGAATCGCAATGCGCGCGCGCGCCGCTTCGTAGCCGATCGATCCTGCCACGAATGTCTTTTGACCTTCGAAGATGGGCGGATGGTACGACACGATGGCCCCGAAGCCGCCGTGCATCGCCTCGTCGAGGACCGCACGGGTGCAATCGATCGTGAGGAGCACGCCAGCGAGATTTCCTTGTGGATCGCCGACCAAGAGGCCGACGTTGTCCCACGCGGCCGCGAAGCGTGTCGGCGCGATTTCCTCCATCGCCCGCACGAGGTCCGCCACGCTCATGGTGGGGAGCATCGATCACTCGGCAGGGTCTGGTTTCGCCTGGGAATGCATCGTCTCCGGCTTGCTTCGCACGTCGATGCGCATCCCGTAAAAACTACGCCAGACGAAGAAGATCATGATCCCGAAACAGATCGCGGCAATGACCGCTGTCGTCTCCCGCGGGATGGGGTGCGACTCGTCGTTTGCGAGCTCGACGGCCAAGAGACCGAAGAGCGTCGTGAACTTGATGATCGGGTTCATGGCCACGCTGCTCGTGTCCTTGAACGGATCGCCGACGGTGTCGCCGACGATGGTCGCCGCGTGCAACTCGGAGCCCTTTTCCTTGAGCTCGACCTCGACGATCTTCTTCGCGTTGTCCCATGCGCCGCCAGCGTTCGCCATGAAAAGGGCCTGGAACAGGCCGAAGAGAGCGATCGAGATGAGGTAACCGATGAAAAAGAAGGGATCGAGGAACGCGAACGCGAGCGTTCCGAAGAAGACGACGAGGAAGATGTTGAACATCCCCTTCTGTGCGTAGAGCGTACAGATTTCAACGACCTTCTTGCTGTCGTCGATCGACGCTTTTTCGACTCCGTCGAGCTTGATGTTCGCCTTGATGAACTCGACGGCGCGGTAGGCCCCAGTGGTGACGGCTTGGGTGCTGGCTCCGGTGAACCAGTAGATGATCGAGCCGCCGGCGATGAGGCCGAGCAAGAACGGCGGGTGGAGCACCGAGAGCTTCTGAATCTTCTCGGGATTGGTCAGCCCGTCGGTGAGCAGAACGATGATCGCGAAGATCATCGTCGTGGCACCGACGACCGCCGTCCCGATGAGGACCGGTTTTGCGGTTGCCTTGAACGTGTTGCCTGCGCCGTCGTTCTCCTCGAGGAACTGCTTGGCCCGCTCGAAGTCGACGTCGAAGCCGAACTCTCTCTTGATGTCCGCCTTCACATTCGGAATCGTCTCGATGAGGCTCAGCTCGTAGACGCTCTGCGCGTTGTCGGTGACCGGGCCGTACGAGTCGACTGCCAGCGTCACCGGGCCCATGCCGAGAAAGCCGAATGCGACGAGGCCGAACGCGAAGACCGGCGAGACGTCGATGCCGCCCACGGTCATCGTTGCTGCCAATCCCATCTGGCTGATGAAGTACGCCGTGCCCATGAGCCCCATGAGCACCATGCCCAGCCAGAACGCACTGAAGTTGCCCGCGGTCAGGCCGGAAAGGATGTTGAGCGAGGCCCCCCCTTCCCTCGACGATGTGACCACCTCGCGTACGTGGCCGCTCTCGGTCGATGTGAAGACTTTGACGAGCTCGGGGATGATGGCACCGGCAGCCGTTCCGCACGTGATGATCGCGCCGAGCTTCCACCATTGGGTTGGGTCGCCGCTCAGATCCGGAATGAGGGCGTACGAGGCGATGAACGTGAAGACAATCGAGACGAGCGACGTGATCCACACGAGCTGCGTGAGGGGTGCCTCGAAGTTCAATTTGGACGCGTTGCCGTACCGGGCTTTGGTGATCGCCTCATTGACGAAGTAGCTGATGCCGCTCGAGACGATCATCAAAACGCGCATCACGAAGATCCAGGTCAAGAGCTGGACTTGAACGACCTTGCTGCCGACGGCCAGCAGGATGAAGACGATGAGCGCGACGCCGGTCACGCCGTACGTCTCGAATCCATCGGCGCTCGGACCGACCGAGTCGCCCGCATTGTCGCCCGTGCAGTCCGCGATGACCCCTGGGTTGCGCGCGTCGTCTTCCTTGATCTTGAAGACGATCTTCATGAGGTCCGACCCGATGTCGGCGATCTTCGTAAAGATGCCGCCCGCGACGCGGAGCGCCGCCGCGCCGAGGGACTCGCCGATGGCAAACCCGATGAAGCATTTGCCCGCGTACTCGTGCGGGATCATCGTCAAGATGCAGAGCATGAACGCGAGCTCGATGCTGATGAGCAGCATCCCGATGCTCATGCCCGCCTTGAGCGGGATGGCATAGACCGGGTACGGCTTTCCGCGGAGGGCGGCGAATGCCGTGCGGCTGTTGGCGAACGTGTTCACACGAATGCCGAAGAGGGCAACGGTCGCACTGCCAACGATCCCGATGATGCTGAAGATGAGAATGAGGAGCACGGTGCCGATCGGCTCTCCCTTGAGCACCCCGTAGTAGATGACGATGACGCCACCGATGAAGAGCCACAGCAAGCCGAGGAATCTGGCCTGCGTGAAGAGGTACGTCTTGCACGTCTCGAAGATGAGCTCCGAGACTTCTCGCATGGCCTTGTGAACTGGGGCGTTCTTGAGCTGGACGTAGACGACGAGGCCGAAGATGACACCCAGGGCGCAGACGCCCAGGCCGATCATCAGGAGCTTGCTGGCGACAATGC
>JALYHX010000036.1 GCA_030776305.1 Myxococcota bacterium | reverse complement strand
CGACGGAGCTGCTTCTGCGCGTCGACGAGTTGCTTCGCGACCAGGGCAGCCCCAAGGAACGCATCGCTCTCTACCGTGCCGTCTTGGCGCGCGGGGACGTGGATAACAAGCGAGCCCTGTTGCGCCGCATCGGCGCGATTGAGCAGCATGACCTCGGCGATGCGGCGGCAGCGATCGAGACCTATTGCGCGGCGCTCGACGACGATGCTGACGACGCCGATGCCGAGGCCGCGCTTCGCGATCTGTACGCGCAATGCGAGCGCTGGGACGATCTTTGCGCATTACTCGAGCGACGGCTCGTCCGCCTCCCGAGCGACGCCGCTCGCACCACGCGCGCGACATTGGCGACCGTCGCAGCCGCGCATGGCCATGAGATGCGTGCGCGGACGCAGTGTGCGCGCCTACTCGAAGACCCGGGGCTGGCAGCGGAGCACCTCGAGGCGGTGGGTGAGGTCGCCCAGGTGCTGCAGGACGCCGACATGGAGCGGGCCGCCTTGCTACGACGCGCAGAGATCGCCTCGGACGGACGCGAACAGATGGTCTGGCTCGAGCGGCTGGCAGAGCTCGACGAGCAGCGACGAGGCGACAAGGACGCCGCTGCGAGCGCGTGGAAGCGGGCGGCATCGCTCGCGGACGGGGCCGGTGAAGAGGAGGCCGCGCGGCGGTTGTACTGGCGTGCACACAGGGTGGCGCCCGGGGATACCGACGTCACGACGCGGCTCGTTGCCCTGAGCGAGCGCACCGGCAGTTGGGAAGACTTGCCATCGCTCTATGCCTCGCTCGGCGAGCAAAGCACGAGCGATGCCGAGCGCGTGGATCTGTTGCTCCGGGCTGCGCAGGTGCTGTCCGAAAGACTTGGCGACGCCGAGGGGGCCGCGCGGCGCGCTGCAAGCGCGTTCGAACTGGCGCCCACCCGAGCGGACGTCCTTTCGTCCTTCGAATCGCTCAGCGTTGCAGCCGGGGCGATAGGTGCATTCGAACGAGCGATCGACCGGACCCTTGCGCGTTTCGAGCCGACGCATGGCGGGCAGCGCGAGCAGCGCACCGCGCTCATGCTGTCGCGGGCCCGCGTACTCGCGCTGGATCCACGTCGGGTCGATGATGCCGCCAACGCTTATCGCGCGATTCTCGATGATGCCGGCGTCGACCCCGCGCACTTCGTTGGAGTGCTTGCGGCGTTGGAACGCCTCGTCGCATCCGATCCGGAGTCGCCACAGCGGCGGGCCGACCACCAATGGGTTCTCGGATGGCGAGCGGAGCACGCCTCGGAGGACGAACGAGTGGTTCGCCTGCTCGACTGGGCCCGCGCGGAGGAGACGACCTACGCCGACCCCTCGCGCGCCCTCGTCCTGTATCGACGCGCTCGAGACGTCGACCCCGACTCCGACGAAGCGCTGTCGGCCGTGACGCGGACCGCCCTTGCCACGGGCGACATCGAGGAGGCCCTCTCCGCATTGCGCGCGCGCCGCGCTCGGTCGGTCGGCCCCATGCGCATCGCTATCGACCTCGAGATCGCGCAGGTACTGGTGTCACGAACGACGCGCTGGCCGGAGGCGCTCGCGGGTCTGCGCGCGGTTCTGACGGAGTTGCCGAACGATTCGGGTGCGCGCGCACTCGCGGTACAGCTCCTGACCATCGCGCAACGCGCGCCGACGCAATCCGATTGCTCGAGCAGGCGTGCGATGCGACGGACGACCAGACGACGCGCGCGCAGATTCTCGACCGTTTGCTCGACGCGCCCGCGGATGCAGACGACTCCGGTGCGCGGCGCAGGTGGTTCGAGCGGCTCTGCGAGTTGCAACGAGCCCGCGGCAATACGGAAGCCGCACTGGGCATTGGCATGCGCGCCGCGCGAGAGCTTCCCGACGTCGTCGCGCTATGGGACCAGGCCGAGGGCCTGGCGCGCGAGCTCTCGCGTCCCGAGGAAATGGCGGCGCTCTACGAAGAGGTCCTCGCGCGCCCGCTGAAGAGCGATCAGGCGCGCGTCATCGGTGAGCGCGCCGTCCAGTTCTATGAGGAGTGGTTCGAGGACCCGGCACGTGTCACGCGCGTGCTCGAGCGCGTGTTGACCCTCGACTCGAGCGCAGACTGGGCATTCGATCGGCTCAAACTGCTGCTCGACGCCGCCGAGCGGTGGGACGACCTATTCGCGCTCTACGACCGCGTTCTCGAGTCGGCGACCGATCGCAACAAGGCGACGCTGCTCGAAGATGCGGCGCAAACCGCGAAGGACTTTGCGGATCGTCCAGATCGCGCCATCCAGTACCTCGAGCAGCTCAACACGATCAAGCCGGGCGACGCGAGGCTGACGAGCGCGCTCGAGCGCCTGTACGAGCGGCAGGGACGCCACCGCGAATTGGTCGCGCTGCTGACGATGCGCTTGCCGACGCTCGGCCAAGATGAAGCTGAACGCACACGCGCGCGCGTCGCCGCGCTTTGGCTGGATGGTCTCGGAGACCCGCTGTCGGCGTTCGACGTGATCCAGCCCATTCTGCGCCATGACGACCCGGCGGTGAACAGCGCGACGCACGATGTGTGGGCGCTTCTCGAGCGGATTCTGGCCGCGGCGACGCCGGCGGCCGAAATGCGTCGGTCGAGCATCCCGCCAGCACGCGGGAGCGAGCGTCCACCTCGATCGAAGCGTACGCGCAAGACGGAGGCACCGCCCTGCGCTCCCGCATCTGTGCGGCATCGCGCGGCTGCGTGGCTGCGAGAGCACTATGTCCAGACCGGTCGGGACGCGGACCTCGTAAGGATGCTCCTCGTCGAGCTAGAGGCGGTTAAGGCGCCCGAGGAGCGCGTACGCCGTCACCTCCTCATCGCGCAGAGTTACGAGAAGCTCGGCGACCCCGGTAGCGCGCTCGAGCATGTCGGTCTGGCTGTGGTCCTGGAGCCGTACGACGAGGCCAAACGCTTGAGGCTCGCACAGCTGGCCGAGGCAACGGGACGGCTCGAGCGACTCGCCGACGTGCTGGTCGCGGCAGGTGATGCCTCGGGTGACAACGCGCTGCGGACTACTCTGGCGATCCAGGCCGCCGCCGTACGGGCCGACCGCGTCGCCGACTCGGCGGGAGCGATATCGCTTCTGTCGTCGGTATTGGCCACGCCAGGACTGAGAGATGACGACCTGCTCACGGCGGGGCGCAGGCTCGCGCCCCTTCTGCAGGGAGCCGGACGGGAAGAAGAGCAACTCGACGTCCTCGAGCGCGTCGCCGGCGTCGAGGTGACCACGGCGGCGCAGCGCGAAGCGCTCGGACGTGCCGCCCACTTGGCAGCGCAGCTCGGCCAAGACTCACGTGCGGTCGCGTTATGGGAGAAGCGCATCGGTTCGGACGAGGGGGACACGGAGGCGCTCGACGGCCTGGTCGACCTTCTTGAACGCGCGGGTCATAGCGAACGCCTCGTGGAGGTGCTCGCGCTCCGCGCTAGAGCCGCTACGAGCGACGATCGCAGGCGCGCAGATCGAGTCCGCGCGGCGAAACTTCTCGGAGAAGTACTCGGCCGACCGACGGACGCGATCGCGGCGTGGGCCTCCGTCGAGCAGGATTTTGGTGAGGCCGACGATGTGTCGTTCGCGCTGGCGGCACTGCTTCGGACAACCCAGCGTTGGAAGGAACTCGCGGCGCTTCTGGAACGCGCAGCGTGGCGAACGTCGGACAGCGCGACGCGCGCCGAGCTCTGGCGAAAGCTCGGCGATTTGGACCGCACGGAGCTCGACGCGCAGACCGCGGCCCTCGAAACGTATGCGCGCTCATTGTCGGTGGATCCGCGCAATACGGGCGCGCGCAGCGGCCTTCTTGCGCTGGCGAATCAAGAGGAGCTACGTGTACGGTCGGTCGGCGTATTGCTCGATTCGCTTCGCGCATGCGACGACTGGCAGGCGCTGCTGGAGCTGACGCCCCAGCGCCTCCTGGCGTCGCCCTCCGACCCGGATAGGCTTGCGATCCTCCTCGATGCAGCGCGGGTTTCGGAACGGCGCGCGAATGACCCTGCAATGGCATTCGAGGCGATTCGCCGCGCATTCGTGATCGCGCCGCGCGACGAGCTTGTCGAACGAGAGATGTCGCGGCTCGCCGAGGCGGCCGGTGTGTGGGACAGCCTCGTCGAGGCCTACCGGGAGGCGATCGAGGGCCCCGCTCGAGAGGATTCGGCGCTGATCGCGCGGCTACGCGCCAAGTCGGGAGCGATCCAGGAGACACGACTGGATGACCCGCGCGGCGCGCTGGCAACGTACTTGATGGTCGTGCGCGACGCGACCGACGTGCCCGTCGCTTGCGCGGCCCTCCGCGTCGCCGGCAGACTGAACGAGTGGGACGCGGCCGCTCGCATCGTCATAGACGTCGTGCGGGCACATGACCGCGCGACGTCTGAGCTCCTCGATGCCTACGGCGAGGTGGCCGAGGGAGCCGGCGCATGGGACGAGGCCACGCGAGCACTGACCGGTGCGACGCCGCCTTCGGGACTCCACAGCGTGGCCGCTCGCGACATCGAAGCGCGCATTGCCGATTGGCATCAGCACCGGCGCAACGATCTCGACGCGGCGCAAGCCGCGCTGCAACGCGCACTCGTGCACGACGCCTCCGACTCGCGACTGCTCTCGTTGCTCGCAGAGCTTCAGCGGCGCCATCCCGGGCGGCCCCTCGTCGATAGCTTACTGCGGTTATCGCATGCGACCGGCGGGAACCCCGTGCTTCTCATGGAGGCGGCGGAAGTCGCGCGTGACTCGGCACGCGACGCAGCGCTGGCCCAGGCCATCCTGACCGATCTTCTGGAGCTGGCTTGCATGCGCTGGGAGTCGGCGATTGGCGACCAGTCTACGCCCGGAGAGGCAGGCAGAAGCGAAGCCGGAACCATCGCGACCGCGGGGCAGGCCCAGTGGGCGATCGAAAGCCTGGCGCGACTGCACGAACAACAAGGGGACGAGCGGGCGCTGCTGAGTGTGCTCATCCGAGGAAATGCGCTTCCATTCGAACTCGAGGTCCGCCGCGCGATGCGCCGGCGTGCCGCGCGCATCGCGCTCGACCGGCTCGGCGAAAATGAACAGGCGATCGCGCTCTACCTTGCCCTCTTCGATGAGGATCCCCGGGATGAAGAGGCGGCCGAACGGCTGGCAAGTGTCTACACGTCGCGCGGGCGTACGCGTGAGCTTCTGACCCTGCGTGAGCGGCAGGTCGCAGCGGCCGAAGACCCAGTCGCCAGAATGGCCTTGCGGCTGGCCGCGGCGGAGCTGCTCGTTCAGCTCGGCGAGAGAGCACGCGCGGCCGACGTCCTTCGCGCCAATCTCGGCGAAGACGCCCGCCATGAGAGGACCATCGAGGCACTGACCGCAGTCTTCGATGCGGAAGCGGGCGCCGGCGAACTGCGCGACCTCCTCGTCGATCAGGCGCGACGAGCGGAGAGCGCCGGCGATGTGCACCGCGCGACCGAATTTTGGAGTCGGGCGGCCGTTCTCGCCGAGCACCGATTGCACGACGATATGTCTGCCGAGGCATACCACGCGTGCGTCGCGGACTTGGAACCACGCGCAGAATCCCTCGACGCGCTCGGTCGGTTGGCCAGCGCGCGTCAGGACTACGTTGGCGCGGCGCAGTGGCTCGAACGGCTGCTGCAAGTGGTGAGTGTGGATCGACGTGTGGAGGTGACGTTGCGTCTCGCCGACGTCCTCGTGAGCGCCGGCGCAATGACGCGCGCGACGGAACGTCTGGCGCAGTCGCTCATGGATGCGCCGCACGCCGAGGCGATTCGCGAGCGTCTCGCCGCTCTGTATCGGGTGCAATGTGACTGGGGCCACCTCGCGACGCTCATTGCGGACGCCGCGATCCACGCACCCGACAAGGCCACGCGAATGGCTTGCCTGCTCGAGGCGGCGACGCTCTTTTCGGAGCGCTGCGGCGCACCGGCGCTGGCCGTACCTCTGCTCGAGCAGGCCACGGATCTCACTCCGAACCACCAGCCGGCTGCACTGGCTTTGGCGGAAGCGTTCGCGCGAACCGATCGTTTCGACGACGCACGCGCCTTGCTCAAGTCGATGGTGGATGCGTTCGGGGGGCGGAGGCCGAGGGACCGGGCTCCCGTGCACTATCAGATCGCGCGCCTCGAGCTTGCGATGGGAAATCGCGCGCGGGCTCTCGTCGAGCTCGACACGGCCGCGCGCGTCGATCCGCAGAACCCGGACATCTTGCGTAGCCTGGCCGAGCTCGCACGCGACGACGGACAGCTCGAACGCGCGGAAAAAAGTTATCGCGCATTGCTCGTCGTCTTGCGACGGCGTGAGGAAGGAAGCGAACCTCAGAGCATCGCGCGCAGCGAGGTGCTCCTCGAACTGAGCGCGATGGCGGAACGGCAGGGAGAGCACGAGCGCGCCCGAGAGATCCTCGAGAGCGCGCTCGAGACGGCCATGAAGGGAGACTTCGAGCAGGTGCGTCTCGAGGCAGCGC
>JALYHX010000035.1 GCA_030776305.1 Myxococcota bacterium | reverse complement strand
ACTTTGGGTACGACGCGTTGCAGAACCGCGAGGTCCACGGGATTGAGCTCCGCATCGAACGCGAGCGTCGGATCGGTCGTTGCCTTGCTCACGCTGCCCTTCAAAACGAAGCCGCCGCGGAAACCGTCCGGTGTATCGAGGGTGACTTGCAACGGCGGCGTCGTGAGCGTGTTGTCAGCGAGCGTCAGTGGATCCCGAGGTGGTTGCAGGGTCAGCTTTTGCCCGCCGCGCGAGACCACCGTGGGGCCAAGAAAGAACCGAACGTGCGCGTCCGAGGGGTGGTCCAGCGGGAGGTCCTCGGCAATGAGCTCTCCCCAGAGCTGCCCGCCCCAAGGGGGCAGTGAAGGTCCATTCGATTCATCGGCATAGACGGGCCCGCCGGCTGCGATTTGCGCCAACGCACCGAGGTCGAAACCTCGCAGGGAGGCACGCCCCGAGACCGTGGACGATTTCGCTCGCGTCATGACGACGTCGCGGAGGCGCGCGGTGCCCCCAAGGAGATCGCCGTCGATCGTCCATTCGCCGTGCGAGGACGTGTCGGCCAGGTACGCGACTTTGTTGAAGGGCGGCCCCACGGACGCGCCACATCGCGTGTGGCCGATCGGATGTTTCTCTTGCGCCAGTCGGTGGGTCATGCGCACTTCAAGGTGAGAGCCCGGAAGTGCCACGCCACTCACGCGCGTCCCAGCGACGTCGAGTGCAGCGCGCGCAACCATTCCGGCATCGGCTCGGAAATCGTCGAGCTCGCCCGTCACGTGCGCGACTCCGGAGACGCTGCCTTCGAGCTCGTGGGCGAAAGCACCCAGTGCGTCCACACGCGAGAGGGGAACCCCCTCCGCCATGATGTTCGCCGACAAGGCGCCACCGCGTCGAAGTGACGCTGATCCGAGCAACGTGCCGGTCGCCCCGGCGCGCGTGCCCGTCGGCGGCTGAATCTTCGCAAGTACGAAAGAGCGCACGTCGATGCTCGCCCCGGCGATCCCCTGTTGCCGGTCGAACCAGTGCAGCGATACGTCGGCGTCGCCTTGTGCGAAGCGTTCGCCGTACGCGAGCACACGGGTCAAATGCGCTTTGGCGTCGAGTCCGAGATAGCCACTCCCACATTTGTCTTCGGGGCCGCCGAGCGCCACATGCACGTCGGCACGCGTCGCAATCGCGGCATCCAGGTTGTCGAACCGGGGATCCTCGTCGAGGGCGAACATCGAGAGGAGATCGCGCAGCCCGAGCGCACCGCTCGATCCGACGGCGTCCACGACAAACCCGTGAGTACCTCCGAACTTGAGATTCGCCGTCGGCACTTCATAGAAGCTGTCGCGCCGCTTTGCCCGAACGTTCGTGATCGCCACTTCCGGCTTTTCTACGTCGACTTTCAGATGGCCAGCGCTCACATCGCCGAAGGCCACATCCGCCACCGCAAGCGCCGAGATGGCCTTGATGTCCCCTTCCGGCTCCGGACGATCGAACATGCCGCCCACGTGCCCGCTCGCCTCGAGCTTGCCATGCATCATGACGGGACCGATGGGAGAGACGTCGTCGAAGTCGATGGAAATCGCCGGTGCGTCGATCCGCAGATCGTCGGCAAAACCGAGCGAAACGGAGCCGCCGTCGAGTCGCGAATGCGGGAGGGCAGCATGTACGTCGTAAAATTTGATGGCGTCGGACCGCACCCCCAGATGCCCCGAGACTTGCGATTCGGAGAATCCGAAGAGCCGTTCGCGTGCGTGGTCCTCCGCCGATCGGTCGTAGACGCCGAATGAGCCTGTCTTCAACGTGAAATCTCCGTCGAGCTTCAGCGGCGCGAAGGTGCCCGCAATCAAGGGCGCATGGGCTTCACGGATGTCCCAAGCAACGTGCGCCATCGGGTGAACGCCAAGCGCTCGGAGCAGGGCTGTGAAATCGACGCCCGACGCGTCGAGTCTCGTCTTCTCCAGCCTGCCTCCGCCGGCGAAGGGGTCAATGACGGTGTCCGTGAGCGTGACCGTGCCGTTGGCAAGACGCACCGTCGTCCTGGGACTGCGCACGACGTTGCGTCCCACCGTCAGATCACTGTGCAGCTCTTGAGCAATGGCGTACCGGCCCATCCGCACGTCGTGAGCCTCGAGGGTGCCCGCGACTTCGGGCAAAATGTTGTCTTTTGCATAGTGCACATCGGCGTCTACGCGAATCCATCCGTCGGTGTCGGGAAGGTTTGCACTTCGCCCTGCCAAGGCGATCGGACCGCGCAGCGCGACGTGACCGTCCACGGCGGGCCACCTGTCCTGGCCCTTTGGAAAGACCACGTGAAGGTGCCCGAGCGACAGCTCAATGCGACGCTTGTCTTCGGTCGGTAAGTCGCAAGTGGGCGTGGTTTCTGGAGCCGCATCGAGATCGGCGTACCCGGCCGCGTCCAGCCGGCGCACGAGGACGCCGTCGGGCTGAACGCTCACGCGAGCGTCGATCGAACAGAAGGTGTCGTCGTCGCTAGCGAGTGAGCCATCGTCCTTCGGACGCAAGCGTTGCACCGTTGCGTTCCCCACACGCAATGCGATCTCGAATGTGGTACCGCCGGCGGGATCGTCCTCCGCTGCGACGTCGAGATCGAGCGAATGGCTGCGAACTCGCGCGGTCTCCATGTCGACGTCGATTGAGGCATCCGTCACCGCAAAGCTGCTGAACGGGGCACGAGACGGAGGACCCCCCGCGGCGGACTGTTTGAACGGCAAGTTGATGATCGCTCCATCGCGAACGACCACACGCAGGATCGGTCCGTCCAATTCGACCTGATCGATGGCGATCTTTCCGGCCAGGAGCGCGAACAGCTTTGGGCGCACGCGCGCGTGTTCGCACTCGACTGCATGAGCGCCACCGTCGGTCGAGTCGACGCGAACGTGGGCCAACTCCAGGGCGAGCGGCCAGACCCGAAGGGTCATGTCGTAGGTCGCCACGATGCCTTGAGCTCGGAGCGCTTGCTCCGACTCGCGCGTCGCCCACGCGCGTGCCCACGGGGCACGAATCACCAGGGCGGTGGCGAATGGAACGATGCCCACGATGGCCATCGCGACGCAGAGCATCCGAGCGAACCCCGATACCCAGTCATGACGCCGACGCCGCCAAACGCGGGATCCCTTTTTCGGAGCAGACGGGTATTGCAGTAGGGCAGCCCTTTCTCCCGTCGAACAAGGATAATGTACCCGCCATGCGACGCAGTACGCCAGGGGTCGAGCTTGCCGGCGTGGGACTTGCGCGCGCGAATGCACACGATCCCGAGCGAGTCGTCCGCGTCCTCGAGCCGCTGGTGACCGAGGCGAGACGGGCGCGGTTGCTCGAAGTCATCGGCCGCAGGCTATCGAGCGTGACCGTCGTGCTCGACGCGCCGTACGATCCGCACAACGGCGCCGCGGTGCTCCGGTCGTGCGAGGCGTTCGGAATTCAGCGTTTGCATATCGTCGAGCGCCCAGGAACGCCTTTCGCGGTGGCGAGCGCTGTCGCGCGGGGGGCGGAGAAATGGGTCGACGTCATCCGCCATGCGGATTCCGCTTCGTTGCTCGCATGGACGCGGGCTGCGGCCATCCCGCTGGTGGCGGGCCATCCCGACGGCGAGCTTGCTCCCGAGGAGCTTGCGGCGAAGCCGCGTGTCGCAATCGTGCTCGGGAACGAACGCGAGGGGATTCGCGACCCCATCGCTCACGCATGCACCGCTCGGGTACGCGTGCCGATGCGCGGCTTCGTCGAGAGCCTCAACGTGAGCGTCACCGCTGCCATCCTTCTCCACGCGGCAACTCGGGGGCGGGGCGGGGATCTCGAGCGAGAGACCCAAAGACGCCTGTACGCACGCGGCCTCTACTTGTCGGTGTCTCACGCCGAAGACATTCTGGCGGAATGAAGCCCTGCTGTCGGGCTGAGCGCCTACCGGACCGCCCCAAACGCTCGGGTCGTATAGGCGCGCGTCTACCGCACGAGTTGGCGCCGATCAGAAGAGCATCTGCTGCCTGCATGACGTGCGACAGCTCGCGGTCGCCGCAAACCGTCGCTGCCTCGAATGCCTCTCCAGCCTCGAAGACCCTTGCGTCGCCGTCGAAGCAGTCCCGATCGGCGTCCGATCGACCTCTTTCGGGAGCATGAAGCTCACGATCGAGAGCATGCAGCTCGTTTCCGGTCGCGTGTCGCTCGCGATCGAGCGCGTGGGCTTCGTTTTCGTGTGCATACGCGCCTCGATCGAACACATGAAGCTCGTGATCGTTTGCACCAACGTCGCGATCGGGCGGACAAAGCTCGTCATCGGAGCGATGACGGTCGTGATCGCGCCGACAGCGGTCTATGTCACGCCGATAACGACCTTCACCGGCTCGGATCTGCGCGTCCACCGCTCCGATCAGAGCTTCATGCGTCCGGATCAAAGCGTTACGCGCTCCGATCAGAGC
>JALYHX010000034.1 GCA_030776305.1 Myxococcota bacterium | reverse complement strand
TCAGCAGCCTGCGACGAAGCGACTCGAGGCGTTCATCGACGTCGCCGCGCGCAGTAGCCTCGAGGTCCGGCGAGCTTTTGCGTGGTCCCGTCGGCACACGCAGATCGGCAAGGTCGCGAGCGACCGGCGACAGCATCGCCCGGAGCGAGGCCGCGACGCCCCCCGCAAAGCGCGCGATCGCGGCAATGCGCTCCAATGAGGGCGCGACAGGCGGAGGAAAGCTCGATGGAACGACGGGCTCATCGCCCCCGACCCACACGGCCGCAAGTTCCCGAGCGTACGCCTCCCCTTGCCTGCGCGCTTCGTCGAGCTCTTTCCGGAGCTTGGCAACATCATCGCGCGCCTCTACACCTCCCGCGGGCAGGGCGAGCACCTCCATGCCCCCCTCGAGCTCGTATCGCCCGCCGTAGCGGATTGCCATGCGCCCCAGCCATGCCCGCTCCGTCTCCGCTGTTGCGGAGCTGTCCGGGCCGAGGACGACGCCGATGACCACCTCGTCGCGATCGCGCTTGATGGTCACCGCGCTGCCGCTGCCGCTGCCGTGGCCGAGCATGACGTGGAGCATTCGCCTCAGCTCTGCCTCCTCACCCGAGACCTCGGTGCCGCTTCCCGGTTCGATCGAGACACGGGCCTCGGGGGCTACCTCCCAGAGGAGAGAGGCCAGATCGATGCGTCCCCGGCGGCCGCGAATGCTCGTCGGGTGAGCGTGCAGGCTGGAGAGCATTTTCATCGTGTCATCGAGCGCAGACAGCGTCTCGTCGACCCCGCTGGCGTCCACGCCGGGAGGCGGAGGGGCCTGAGTGAGTGCCGAGACACCCTTGCGAAGTCGCTCGGCGGCGCCTTGCGCCTCTTGTGTCAGAAGCCAGCCAAGCTCCTGTCGGGTGAGCCTCCCTTTCGACACGCCGAAAGAGAATGCCATCTCTCGCGCAGGGGCACAACGCTCCTCACCTCGCCGCGCGCGTCGGAACGAGTGCTACCGGCTTCGCCGCTCCGGTTGCCCAGGCACGTTCGGCACCCATCGCCAGCCAGGTCAATGGAAGCGTCGTGGCGCCTATGCTCGCGGTGGTCGCCTGGCGTTCCGGCCATTGCCCCGGCGCGGGCAGGGCGATTCTGGTGTGTCCTTGAAGGCTCTTCGCCGCACCGTCATTGAAACGAATGGCAGCGATCCCGACGGCGCTGAACAACGCAACGAGCGCGCTGGGGATATACGGCGCAAGCACGGCGCGCACGGCGTGCGCGAGCTCCGGCGCGCGTATCGCTAGGTCACGCACCTCGTCCAGCGTCGCGCACACGACGGCGATTCCGGCGCGGCCATTCGCCGAGCTTGGTTCCGGCTCGGCAAACGCCGCTCCATCGACGAGCTCCAACGTCTGCGCCGCCCTCCACGCGAGTCGGGCACGATCGAGTGTTCCGGCCGCCGACGGCAAGGGCGCAAGGGCTCGCTCTGCTTTGCGTCCGATGAGCACATCGTCGGTCGGCAGCGAACGCGGCACCGTCACCCGCACCGGGCGCTTGAACGCTCGCGGATCGCCTACCTCGCCCGTCGCCACGGCAAAGGCGAGAGTCTCCGCAGACGCCACCAGTGCGCCTTTCTCCCCTCGAACCCGCGGCTCCGGATCGCAGGTGCGCATTGCGACCCCGATTCGCGGCGCAGGATAGAGCGTCCCCGAGACAATACGCGCGTCGGGCTCGACCAAGCGCGCGCCAGTGGCGATGAGATCGGTCAACGCTCCAGTTCCCGCGAGCGCCTCAAGCATCTGCCGCGACGGCACGGCGAGCAGGAAATCAAGGCGCGGGGGGACCCTCTTGCTCTTTAGCAGCGTCGCGGCGGCAAAGAGATCGCGCAACGTAATCCCTCCGTCGCCACCGAGCAGCACCTGGCTCACCGGCTGTCCAGCGAGGTCACGAACCGAGCGAACGTGCGCCTGCTCGTCGAGCACGAGCGGATCGACGGCGCCGAGGTCGACGTTCACCACCTCTTCGCAGGGCGCGCCGGCGTCGGGGGCGAGCGCGCGGTGTGCCTTGGACCGTCGCTGATCACGCAAGAACACTTCGGTACGCTCGTCGCTGAGGAAAACGGCACCGGCCGCTCCAATCTGCGGCGCAAGTGATGCCAGGACACTCCGGTCACTGACCGACAATGCCCGCGCGCTGGGGCCCGCAAATTCCACGATCACTGGCGCGCCCCGCAGTTCCTCTACACGCCGAACGATGTCCGGCAAGCCACGCCGGAGGAGGTCCAGCGCGACGTCGCGCGCACACACGAACGGCCGCAATCGCCCGCCGAGCAGTACCTGGATGCTCACCGGCGACCGCACCGCGACCGAACCTTGCGCAAGGGCGCTCGCAAGCGATGGAGTTGGCACGACGAGTGTCAGCATTCCGATGCCGCCCACGCCAGCGAGCCGCGGCTCGTCGGTCACACATAGACGCGCAGGACTTGCAAAACGCTCCAAGTGCACCGGCCCGGGAAATCCAACGCCAGCGCGCGCAACGAGCATCCTGTGGGCGAGCATCTGAACCGAAGTCGCTTGCGCGTCGCCTCCGGGGGCGCCCGGAGCACGACGTCCAGTGACGCAACAACCATCGTAAGCCACTGCGACTTCCACCGATGCGGTCTTGAGACCCGCATCGAGCGCTTCGCCAAACGCGCGCATCGGGGCCCGGGCGAGGACCACTTGGTCGACGTCGACCTCCACGATCTCGCCGGCAGTGCCGGCGGACGCTGCGGCGCCCGATCGCCGCCGGGGCGCGAGGATCTTTTGGGCCATCGTGCGGGGAGGGTCTCCGACTCGTGCGCGCATCGTTTCCGTCCCCCTGAAGCAACAGCCGGCGAGGGTGAACGTAAACCGCTGCTTGCGGGAGGGTCAAGGCACGGTGGTCTCCCAAATGGAGCCGCTAGCCCAGACCGCGCGCGGCCCTCGAAGATTTGACCCGGAGCAAGGTCGCCCCGTAGCCTCGCTCCCAAGAGAGCCAATGTTTCTAGACGCGCTTCGCGAAATCGTCGACAAGACCGAGGGCGGCGTCGCCGGCCTCATCATGGATTCCGAAGGAATCGCGGTCGAATCTTATGCGCACGCCGGCGCCCCGTTCGATATCACGACCGTGGGCATCGAGTTTGGCGTCATCCTGGGGTCCATCAAGCGTGCCGCCGAATCGCTCGAAGCGGGCAAGGCGAACGAAATCGCGATTGGCACGGACAAGATGATCACGATCATCCGCGCGCTGGGGGAATCGTATTTTCTCGCGCTCGCAATCCGCCCCGATGGCAACTTCGGCAAAGGGCGGTTTCTCATGCGTGCGGCTGCACCGAAGCTCCTTGCCGAGCTCGAATGAGCAGTGCGAAGCGATCGACGCGGATTCTCTGTATCTCTGGGCCCAATCTGCAACTTCTCGGCACGCGCGAGCCCGCTATGTACGGACGAGCGACTCTCGCCGAGATTCACGGGCGTGTCGAAACCCATGCGCGTTCGCTTGGCGTCAAGATCGAAACGCGGCAAACGAACCATGAGGGGACCATGGTCGACTGGATCGGAGCCGCGCCGGGCGACGGATTCGCCGCGCTCCTGCTCAACCCGGGCGCCTACACGCATACGTCGGTTGCCATCCTCGACGCCGTGCGCGCGGCCGCCCTTCCGTGCGTCGAGGTCCACTTGTCGAACCCGGAGACTCGCGAGCGATTTCGCGGTCGATCGTACGTCGGGCGCGCCTGCGTCGGGCGCGTCGCAGGCTTCGGAGCAGATAGCTACGAGTTGGGGCTCGACGGCCTCGTTCGGGTCCTCCGCCGTTCACATGCGTAAGGGTCTGCGCGCTGGTCGCGCTTCCCAGCCGCGGGCCCAAACGGTATCAATGGCTTGCGATCACGGTCACCCATGAGCCTGGACGTCGACAAGCTGCGCGAACTATTCGATTTGCTCGCCGAAAAAGACATCGCCGAGTTCGAGCATGAAGAAGCGGGAACACGCCTGCGGGTCGCTCGAGGTGGCCCCCGAGTCCTTGCGTCCGTGTCCGACATGGGACTTCCTTCGCCTGCGGCGCAATCGATCCCCGTCACTGCCGCGGGGTCTCCCGACAGCGGGGGTCCGGGCGGCGACTCGGTCGATGTGACGAGCCCCTTCGTTGGCAGCTTCTATCGTTCTCCGTCACCCGACGCACCGGTCTTCGTCGAAGTCGGATCGGTGGTTCGCCCAGGGCAGACGCTGTGCATCATCGAAGCGATGAAACTGATGAATGAAATCGAGGCGGAGTGCTCCGGAACCGTCGTCGAGATCTTCGCGCAGACCGGGAAGAGCGTAGAATACGGGCAGAAGCTTTTTCGCATCAAGAAGGCCTGAGGGGTGTTCAAGAAGATTCTCATTGCGAACCGCGGGGAAATCGCGATCCGCATCCTGCGGGCTTGCCGCGAGCTCGGTGTCAAGACGGTGGCCGTGCACTCGGACGTCGACGCGCGGGCTCTTCACGTGCGCTTTGCGGACGAGGCGGTGTGCATCGGCCCCGCCCCGCCCCTCAAGAGTTACCTCAACATGCCGGCGATCCTCAGCGCCGCCGAGATCACTGGAGCCGACGCCATTCACCCTGGCTACGGGTTTCTCTCGGAGAATGCCGAGTTCTCGCGCATCTGCGCCAAGTGCGGGATTACGTTCATCGGCCCGACGCCCGAGGCGATGTTGATGTGGGGCGACAAGGTCACTGCGCGCGCAAATGCGGAGAGATTCGGGCTGCCGCTCCTGCCCGGCAGCCCCGTGCTGGAAAGCGTCGAGCACGCGACCCGTGAGGCCAAACGCATTGGCTATCCGATCATTCTCAAGGCAAGCGGTGGCGGAGGGGGCCGTGGCATGCGCATCGTACGCGCGGACGCCGAAATGTCCGACGCGTTCTTAAGCGCGCGACGCGAAGCCGAGACGGGCTTCAGGAATCCGGATATCTACTGCGAGAAGTTCGTAGAGCGCGCGCGCCACATCGAGTTTCAAGCGTTCGCCGACAATCATGGCAACGTCTGGACGCTCGGCGAACGCGAATGTTCGCTTCAACGCCGCCACCAGAAGGTCATCGAGGAGGCGCCAAGCCCAGCGATGACTGCGGAGAAGCGCCAGGAGATGGCCGGCGTCATTCGAAAGGCCATGCGCGAGACGGGTTACACGTCTCTCGGCACGCTGGAGTTCCTGATGGACGAGCGCCGGGAGCTTTACTTTCTCGAAATGAACACACGCATCCAGGTGGAGCATCCGGTGACCGAAATGGTCACCGGGCTCGACCTCGTGGCGTTGCAGATCCGCGCCGCTGCTGGGGAGAAGATCGATCTGCCCGACACGCGCTCCTGGCGTTTCCGCGGCCACGCCATTGAATGCCGTCTCAATGCGGAAGACCCAAAAACCTTTGCCCCGTGGCCCGGGCTCATTACCGAGTGGAATACCCCAGGGGGCGCGGGCGTGCGCGTCGATTCGGGGGTGTACGGCGGCTGGCGCGTGCCCGCCGACTACGACTCACTACTGGCGAAGCTCATCGTCCACGCGGCCACGCGCGCCGAAGCCATCATCCGAATGCGTCGCGCGCTTGACGAATTCATCGTCGTTGGCATCCGCACGAATATCGAACTGCACAAGGCGTTGCTTGCCGACCGCGAAGTCGCCGAGGGGACCATGACGACACGCACCGTCGAGCGCGTCACCGCACGCGTTGGGACACCGCCTCCGTTCCGCCGAGAAAACACCCCAAGAAGTCGCTGACAGTTGGCAGGAAGTATGCCGCTGATGTTCGATTCGAGGTGAGCCATGCCCATTCTGTCGTCCGCATGCGATTCGCCCGCCCTTGAGGCAAAGAACTTGTTTCGTGTCTATCCGACCGTAAGCCCTCAGCTGCGCACATGCTCCGCCGCGATTCAGCACTGTGCGCGTTCTACGCGGGCGGGGATCGGAGCCCGGGCAATGCGCATTCGGTTGAACGTGGCAGAGTTTGCGCGTAATGCTCGGGCGCCGTGATTCGTGACCGATTGCTCGCGCAACTCACGCCTGGCGTCCTCGCTGTCGCGCTGCAGGTGATGATCGGCTGCACGACGTCCGCTTCGACGACGGGATACACTCCTGTCACGGGGATCCAGATAACCGCGTCGGACATTGTTGCCGGCCGTGGATGCGGAGAGCAGTCAGGGCAAGTCTACAAGTACGCTGCGGTGGTCTCGTACGCGAACGACGCGGGAGTCGCGACCGACGCGGGAGTAGGCAAGCCGTTCGTCTCCGGGGTCTTCGACTGCTTCGCGGACGGCATTTTCTCCAATCTGCCTGCGCTCGACAGTGGACTGCTGCAGGGGTTCGATGTGTCGATTTATGCGTACGACAAAGCGTCGTTCCCCCCGGCGCTCGCCTGTCCACCTGGCACCGCTCCCTGTCCGGGCGACGATGCCGGCGCCGTGAATCAATCGCTGGCCGCAGCCACCTGGACGACCACGTGCACAGCAAGCCAGATCCAAGGGGCCACGTCCGTCGCTGCGTGCGGTGCACTCCAGGATGCCAGGCCTACGAGCCGGGACGCTGCCGCATCGGAATGAATCGTGCGACGGGGCGGGGGGGTCTTGCCAGCTTTAGCGAGCTGCATTGCCGCGGATGCAGGTTTCCTGGCGGGCTCGCGGATGCGACAGTAAAGTGAATCACGGCACATCCCCCGTTGCGGCGTTGGTTGAAACCCGAGGAAAGATGAACGGCCGGCCTGCGATGTCGCTTGCTTTCCCTAGGCCGGGACCGGCGCTGTCCGCGGTCCTGATTGCGACGGGAGCCCTCGGCATCTTCGCCGCGTTCTTCGCCACATGGGTGCCTGGCGGCGAACGGGTGTTCTTGGCTCTGGCGTGCGCGATCGACCGCGCGTTCACTCAGCCGTGGCGTTTGCTGACTTCGGGCCTCCTGACGAGTCCGGCCCAGTTCTCGCACCTACTCTTCTCGCTCGCCGGCCTTTACTTCCTCGGCGCGCCACTCGAACGCCGTTGGGGGCCGTGGCGATTCGTGCGCTTTTTCGCGGTCGCTGTCTTGTTCGGCAATCTTGCGACAATCGGAGCCAACGCCGTTGTGCCCATCGACGCGCAAGCGCGTTTCCATCCCGGCCTCGTCTTCGGACCAACCGCCGCGATCGCTGCGATTGCGATCGCCTGGTCGCGTGAGTTTGGCGATTCCATCGTGAATTTGTTGTTCGTCCTGCCGGTGCGCGGGAAGACACTCCTCTGGGTGACGATCGGGTTCTGCGTGCTCGATTTGGTGTATCCAGCGGGGGTACCCGAAGGTGTCGTGGCTCCATTCGGAGGCGTGATCGCAGGGCTGCTCTTCGGCGGCTCACCATCGCTCGCCCGTACCGCGTGGCTCCGGCTCCGGCTCGCAATTCTGCGTCGACGCTCGTCCGGCATGAGCATCGACGACGTCCTCTCTCCGAAACCAAAGCGCCGGTCGCGTCCTGGAGCCGCGCCGCTGCGCGTCGTGAGCGGCGGTGTGGATGAGACACTCAAGAAGCGAACGCCGCCCAAGGACAAGCGGTATTTGAACTAGTCTGCGATGTGGACGTTTCGCCACCTGCTCGGCATCTCGCAGCTCTCACGCGGCGATATTCTGCATGTACTAGACTCGGCGCAACGTTGGTTCGTCATGCCTCGCGCCGAGTCCAAAAACGCGCGTGTGCTCCATGGCCGATCCATAGTCAATCTGTTCTTCGAGTCTTCGACGCGCACGCGTACCTCGTTCGAGGCCGCTGGCAAACGGCTCGGTGCCGATGTCGTCAACGTCACTCCCCAAACTTCGAGCGTCACCAAGGGTGAGACGCTTCTCGATACGGTTCGCAACCTCGAGGCATTGCGCGCAGACGCCATCGTGCTGCGCCACCCTGCGGCCGGCGCGCCGGACTTCGTCTCCGCGCATGGGCGCGCGTCGATCGTCAATGCGGGAGATGGATCGCACGAGCATCCGACGCAGGCACTGCTCGACGCGTTCACCATCCGGCGGAAGGGAAAGCGTTTCGAAGGACTCGTCGTCGCGATTTGCGGAGACATCCTGCATTCGCGCGTCGCGCGGTCGAATGCCCTATTGCTCGGCGCGCTCGGGGCCGAAGTCCGCTTGTGCGGTCCACGCACGCTCATGCCTCGCGCCCCGGAGGCGCTCGGTCCCACGGTACGTACGATTGCGCGCGTCGAAGAAGCGGTCGAGGGCGCGGACGTCGTAATGACCTTGCGCATCCAGACGGAAAGACTCGCCGGGGGGATGATCCCAAGCACGCGCGAATACTCGCGAACCTTCGGGCTCAACGCGCGGCTGCTCGAGCGCGCCAAACCGGACGCCATCGTGATGCACCCCGGGCCGATCAACCGAGGCGTCGAGATCGATTCGCGCGTGGCCGACGGCGATCAGAGCGTGATCCTCGATCAGGTCGAATCCGGTATCGCAGTGCGAATGGCGGTGCTGGAGCTCGTTGTCAACGCTGCCGACGCGCAACGAGCGCTGTCATGAGCGAGGTCTGGACTTGAGTGTCGACAGGAACGCGCCGCTCGGCGTGTTCGATTCGGGTCTCGGCGGACTGACCGTGGTACGTGCGCTCAGACAAGTGCTGCCGGCGGAACGTATCGTGTATCTCGGCGACACCGCGCGCGTACCGTATGGAACGAAAGCACCAACGACCGTTGTGAAGTACGCGCTGGCGTGCGCTCGTCGACTCGTGGAAAACGGCGTCAAGTCGCTGGTCGTTGCTTGCAATACGGTCAGTGCGGTCGCACCCGAGCAGTTACGCATCGAACTGGACATCCCCGTTCTCGGCGTCATCGATCCCGGTGCGCGGGCCGCGGTCGCCGCTTCGAAGACGGGGCGAATCGGCGTACTTGCGACCACGGGAACCATCGCATCTGGCGCTTATCCGAGAGCCGTCGCGAAAATATCGACGCGCGCCGAGGTCGTGGGGCAGGCAGCGCCGCTTCTCGTCCCGCTAGCCGAAGAGGGATGGACCGAAGGGGAAGTGCCGCGGCTTGCCGTCCGGCGGTACATCGAGCCGTTCACGCGGGCGGGCGTCGACGTTATCGTCCTGGGTTGCACGCATTACCCGCTTTTGCGCCGCGTCATCGATGAAGAAGTCCGATCGTCCATTGGTCCTCATGTGGTCGTCGTCGACAGCGCCCAATCGACGGCGTCCGACGTCCGTGCTTTCCTGCAGGCTCGGGGACTCGCGCGGCCGGAGGACCACGCACGCGATGAAGCCGTCCGCATGCTGGTGACCGACGTCCCGCGGACTTTTCGCGAGACGGCAACTCGCTTCCTCGGGGCCGACTTCGGTGAGGTGGAGCAAGTCGACTTGTGAACGTCATTCCTGAACGCGAATCAGTCGTGGCGGCGACGCCGCAACGTCCGATCGCGCGATCGCATCGAGCGCGTGACGAACGGCGCGTTCGACCGCTTCGTGCGTGAGCATCACCACATCGACCGGCACTCC
The DNA here is from genome assembly GCA_030776305.1 of Myxococcota bacterium. Classification (GTDB taxonomy): domain Bacteria; phylum Myxococcota_A; class Polyangia; order Polyangiales; family Polyangiaceae; genus Palsa-1150. The sequence goes on along the minus strand of JALYHX010000034.1, from coordinate 774 downwards.
GCTCGACCCCGCTCCCCCTTCTTGAACCATTTGTTCGATAGAAACACCCGCCTCGCCCAGCGCGCCGGCGAGACGCGCGAGCACGCCGGGCCCGTCGTGCACCTGGAAGCGAAGGTAGTAGCGGGTCCGCACGTCATCGATCGGAGTGAGTCGACGGGCTTGCATCTGGATGCCGCGCGTCGCGAGCCCTGCCACGCCGCCGAGGCGCGCGCGGGCGACGTCCAGGATGTCCGCAACGACGCTCACGGCCGTGGGCATATCCCCGGCGCCCCTTCCCGAGAGCAAACACGGACCGAGCGCGCGTCCCTCCACGGCGATCGCATTGAGCACGCCGCCCACGTTCGCGAGTGGCGTATCGCGGTGTACGAGCGCCGGGTGCACCCTCAGCTCGACGCCATCGTCACGATCGCGTCCGATGGCGAGATGCTTGATGGCGAAGCCGAACCGCTCGGCGAAGCGGTGATCGATCGGGTCGATTCCGCGGATCCCCTCGGTGGGGACGCGCGCTGCATCGATCCGCGCGCCAAACGCGAGCATCGCCAATACGACGAGCTTGTGAGCGGCGTCGTGCCCATCGACGTCTAGGCTAGGATCTGCCTCCGCGTATCCCCTGGCTTGCGCCTCACGCAACGCCTCGTCGAATGCGAGTCCGTCGACGTGCATTCGAGTCAATACGTAGTTGCACGTGCCGTTGACGATCCCCTCGAGTCGAACGACCCAGTCGCAGGCAAGGGCGTCGCGTAGAACCCGTACCACAGGAATGCCGCCGCCCAC
>JALYHX010000033.1 GCA_030776305.1 Myxococcota bacterium | reverse complement strand
GGGTACCCAAGGCGCTACAGGTGGCGAGCGTCTTCGTGTTGATGCTCGCGCTCGTGCCGGGACTGCCGACGCTGCCCTTCCTGGCGATCGGTTCGGCACTATTGCTCGTCGGCAGGGCAAGGGCCCGGACCAAGACGGCGGACGAGCACCGGGCTGCGACCGAGCCCACCGCCATGGAGCAGGCAAGACCCGGTACGCACGAGCCGACGTTCGTGCCGGTCGTCGTGCCATGGAGCGTCGAAGTGAGCGCCGACCTCGAGCCAATGCTGGACACGGAGTCGCAGGGTCTACGCGCGATGGCGGTGAAGATGCGTCAGCAGCTGTTCGCGGAGTTGGGTGTCCCACTGCCGGCCCCTCGCGTGCGCGTCCGCGCCGGTCTTGGCGAACGCCAGGTCGCGTTGTCGCTGCACGAAGTTCCGGCCATCGTGTTCGTCGTGCCGCTCGAGATCCAGGGTGACCAGCTCATCGAGTGGGTACGCAACCGAACGCTCGGCGTGCTTCGCGCGCGCGCCTCGGATTTCCTCGGACTGGCGGAGGTCCAGCGACTGCTCGATGAGCTCGAGCAATACGCACCCGCGACCGTGCGCAACGTCGTACCGAAGCCGGTGACGCTGGTCTTGCTGACGGACGTGCTGCGCCGGCTCGTCGAAGAACAGATCAGCGTGCGTGACCTGCGTGGGATCCTCGAGGCGCTGTCCAGCGTTGCAATGACGGAAAAAGACCCACTCAACCTCGCTGAGTACGTCCGCAGTCAAATGCGCCGGGCGATAACGTTCCGGCTCACACGCGGAATCGGTCAACTGGACGTCGTGCTACTGGACTCGCTCCTGGAGGACACCGTTCGGCATGCCATCACGCGCACGACGGCCGGCGCATTTCTCACGCTTCCCCCGCAGGCGGCGCGCGACGTGCTCGTCGCAGTGCACCGCGCTTTGGCAGCCGCCCCGGACGCGCATTCGGCGGTCATTCTCACGCAGCCGGACATCCGCCGATTCGTCCGCAAACTCATCGAGTCGGAGCTGCCGGACGTCCGGGTGGTGAGCTTCGCCGAGCTCTTGCCAGAGGTATCACTGAAGCCAATCTCCCGCGCAACGGCGACATTCGCGAGCGCCTCGTCTTGAATGCGAGCTGCCCGCTCAGATCTTCTGCCGTACCATCTTGCGCTGCACGCTGCCGCTACGCATGAGGAGCTGCTTCGCCTCCTGCTGCAACATCGGGTGTACCTTTTTCGCTGCGACGAACATTCCCAGGAGCTGAGGGCTCATCTCAGCCAGCTTCCTCAGCGCCCGCCCAGCGCCTTTCATGTCGCCCACAGCCGCGCAAGCAAACGCGCGCGAACGCCACATTTGCACGCGCATCTCCGCGAGTTCGGGCTCCTCCGGGTTGAACACGTCGAGGAGCTCGATCGCCTTTTTGCCCTGCCCCGTGCGCCCCCATGTCTCGGCGGCGACGGCCGCGAACATCGCGCGCGTCTTGGTGTCTTGCTGCTTGCCGAGCTCCATCTTGTCGACGAGCGCGCGTGCCTCAGGTAGCTCGCCGAGCTGGAGATGAACCGTGGCACGGGTGCACCGCACCTGATCGGCGACAGCCGCCATCTGTTTGGACAGGTCGATCGATTCGAGTGTAGCCAGCGCCTTGCGTGGGTCTTCCTGCATCTCGAGCTGGGCACGGGCCATCGACGCCTGGACATCGCCCTTTTTGAAGTCCGTCTCCAGTTTCTTCAGCGCGTCCTTCCGGCCGTCCTCGGTCTCGCCCGCCGAGCGAAGGAGCGCGCCCAGCTCACGCGATTTTCCCACGTAGCGGACGACCCACACGGCCGCGCCCCCGGCCAGCACAGTAAGAACCCCGGCGACGATGACCGGGATGACGCTCCAGTGCGCCAAGACGACCGCAATGAGCCAGATGATGGCCACGATCGCGCCGACTCGTACGAACAACTTTTTGAGGCTGACGGGGGCCTTCTCGGCACCGGGTGAGGGCTGAGCCAAATCGCGCAGCTCGCGCTGCATTGCGGCAACGCTTCGCTTCTTTTTCTTGGGCACGCTCGGGACGGCGCTGACAGGCTTGTCGTCGGGCAAGGCCAGCAGCGATTAGCGCGACGCGACGGGTCGCGCAAACGAGGGCAAGGGACGTGCGGTCCGCTTCCGCCCGTGGTCGGGCGAGCGCGCGCGGTTACGCCACTGCAGCCTGCGACGGCGCCGCAACACCTCGGTTGCTTTGCGTGTCGTTGATCTTCACGCTCACGATCTTCGACACGCCTGGCTCGGCCATCGTCACGCCGTACAGCACGTCGGCCAGTTGCATCGTTCGCTTGCTGTGGGTGATGAGGATGAACTGCGATCGATCCGTCATCGACCGTACCATCTCGTTGTAACGCGCGACATTCGCCTCATCGAGCGGCGCGTCCACCTCGTCGAGAATGCAGAACGGCGATGGTTTGATCTGGAAGATCGCGAAGATGAGACTCACGGCGGTGAGCGCCTTCTCGCCACCACTCATCAGCTCGATGCTCGACAGCTTCTTGCCCGGTGGCTGGGCGATGATGTCGATTCCCGTCTCGAGAAGGTCTTCCGGGCTCGTCATGCGCAGCTCGGCGCGACCTCCACGGAACATTCGCGGAAAGATCTCTCGGAAGCGCGCGTTGACCGCGTCGAACGTCTCCTGAAAAAGGCGACGTGACTCACGGTTCATGTGCTGGATCGCGCGCGTCAGATCGGCCAATGCCTTCTCGAGGTCGGCCTTTTGTGTCGTGTAGAACGCGTAGCGCTGTTGGCTTTCCTCGTGCTCGCGCATCGCGTCGAGGTTCACGCTTCCCATGCGCTCGATAAGGCGGACGAGCTCGTCGATTCGCGCGCGTGTCACCTCGTCCGGTGGCGGGCGGAGATGGTAGTCGCCGATGATGCGCGGCAAATCCAGGCCCCGAAACTTGTCGCCCACGGCGCCCAGCAAGTGCTCGAGTGCGAGCTGCCTCTCGCGCAGGGCCATTTCATGGGCCTGCAACTGCTCGCGCACTGCATTGAACCGTGTTCGCAAGTCTTTCAGAGCTGCCTCCCGTTCGAGCAGCGCCCCACGCAGCCGCTCGAACTCCGCGCGACTGCGGGCTAGCTCGTCCTGTGCGTCGCGCGCTCGATCGAGAGCGACATGCAATTGTTCCTTGTGAGTCAGGAGCTGCGAGGCCGTCTCGGCCCGGTCGCCCGCGTTCGCGATCAGCTCGTCTTCGAGTCGACGTGCGCGTTCCTCGAGCTCCGCGGCGCTTCGCGCGAGACGACTCGCGGCGCCACGCGCGCCAGCGAGCTTCTCGCGAGTCGCCGCAACCGTAACTTTGCACGACGTGACCGCTTGCCTCTGGACGTCGAGCCGATGGTCGGCTTCGGCGAGAGCCGCATCGGCGTCACGAAGCTCTCCTTCTGCGATCTCGACGCGTGCGCGGGCCTCCGAGAGCATCAGTGCCGCTTCGTCTCGCTCGACCCGAGCCTCATGCATCGCGCGATCGAGCTCTACCTCTTCTACCGCCAGCGCCGACAGGCGGGCGACGACCCCTTCGACACGTTCCTCCGTCTTTTGGAGATCTTTTTCTGCGGTCACGAGCGCCAGCTCGCGGGCATGTGCTTCATGGCGCGCGCGATCGAGTGCTGCCCCGGTTTGCGCGATCTCGGCCCGCGACAGCTGCAACGCATCGAGGCGGTGGGTCACCACGCTTTCGAGTCGATCGATCTCTTTCGCGAGCTCACGGGCCTCGCGCTTGCTTTCGAGCATCCCGGCCGCGACCGCATCTCCTTGACCGCCTGCGATCCGCCCATCTTCGTATAACACCGCGCCGTCCAGCGTCACGAGCGCCGTCCGAATGCCGCCATCACGCAAGCGCCGAGCGCATGCGATGTCGCGGACGACCAGAGCATCACCCACGAGCGAGCGAACCAGCGCCTCGTCCTCCTGCGAGAAGCGCAAGGCATCCGCCAGACGACCGACGACTCCTGCGTGGACGCCATGCGGCAGCGACGGATGCGGTCCGGCAACGAACGACGGGTACAGAGGCACGATGGCGGCGCGCCCTTTCTGGCCTCGTGCCAGTTCCTCGAGGAGCGCGACACCGCGTTCCACATCGCGCACGACGACGTCCTGAAGCCGCGCTCCGAGCAGTCCGGCAAGCGCCTGCGTCAGCTCCATCGGCGCTTCGACGCGGTCGGCCACGCAGCCAGCAACGCACGCGTCTCGCGTACCGACCAAAGCCTTGGTCCCGGCGCCAACCCCATCGAGACGCGCATGGATCTCTTCGAGTGCGCCGTACCGCGAGCGCGTGGTCGACAGCTCGCCCTTGCTTTCTTCGAGGGCCCGATCCTGCGCGTGGATCTGCGTTTTCAGCTCGGCGAGGCGTTCTTCGAACCGCGCTTTCTCCGCTGCGGTGGTCACACGCCCGGCACGAAGATCTTCGAACGACCGCCGCAGCTCCAACGCGCGCGCGGCGTTCTCTACCCGGGCGGCATCGAGTGACTCGCGCTCGCCAGTGTGCCGCTCGAAACGAGCCGCCATCTCATCGCGTCGGCGTTCGAAACCCGCCAGCATTGCCTCTGCGCTGGCGATTTGAGCCTGTCCCTTGGCGATCGCCTGCCGTCGCTCGATGACGCGCGCGTCGGCCACCGCGTGAGCCCCGGCGAAGTCCGAGAGCTTTCCCTCCTCGGCAGCGATGAGCGACAACTGTCCGTTCTCTTGCTCTTGAAGCGCCCCGACGTCCCTCTCGACCGCATCTCGCTCGGTCGCGAGTCGTGCGGCTTGCTCGGTCATCTCCCGCTTCTCGGCTCCAGCCTGATGCTCCCGATGCTCGAGGGACTTGATTCGGTCCGTCGCCCGTTCGATCGCGGCCTCTTCGGTGCGCACCGAATTTTCGGCCACGAAGCTGGAGCTCTGAGCGCTATCGAGCCCCTGCTCGGCCGCGTGCGCTTGCAGCCTTGCAGCCTCGAGCTCCGCCTCGCGCGCGTCGACTTCCGTACGCACGTCTTTGGTCGCGTTGAGGAGCTGCTCGACTTCCCGTCCTTCCAGTTTGATCCATCCGACGAGCTCCAGGTAACGATGCGCCGCCTCGTGGAGCTGCAAGTCTTCGAGCTCGGTTCGATACGCGACATACCGCTCGGCCTTGGCAGCCTGGCGCCTCAACGACGCGACATTGCGCTCGATCTCGGCGACAATGTCGCCCACGCGCAGCAAGTTTTGCTGCGTGAGCTCCATCTTCCGCTCGGCCTGCTTCTTCCGGCTCTTGAACTTCGTGATGCCTGCCGCCTCTTCAAGGAGCAGGCGCCTGTCCTCGGGCTTGGCGCTTACGATCAGGCCAACCTTGCCTTGCTCGACGATCGAGTATGCTTTCGTCCCTGCGCCCGTACCGAGGAAGAGGTCGGTGACGTCGCGCAGGCGCACGGGCGTCTTGTTGATGAGATACTCGCTCTCGCCCGTGCGATGAAGGCGCCGCGTGACGGCGATTTCTGCGTACGCCTTGTATTCGAAGGGCAGAAGCGGCAGGTCTTCGGGTGCATCGTTGTCGAACGTGATCGTCACCTCGGCGAGATCGTGAGACGACCGTGTCTCGCTGCCGTTGAAGATGACGTCCTCCATCGAACGGCCCCGCAGATGCCGGGCGCTCTGCTCACCCATGCACCAGCGAATGGCGTCGACGATGTTCGACTTTCCGCAGCCGTTCGGCCCAACGATGCCGAGCATGTCGTGGTCGAATTGAAGGATCGTGCGATCCACGAACGACTTGAAGCCGTAGAGCTCGAGCTTCTTGATCTTCATCCGCTTTCCTCGTCAGAGACACCACAAACCAGGACGACGCCAGGACATAGTGTCACTTATCAGATGAGCAGCGACTACCCTTCACTTGTATCTCCCGTTCGTCTGTTCAGGACAAGCACCAAGTTGGGCGTAACGTTTCGTCCTCAGATCGTCCTCTGGCCGCGCCCTCGGCAAGCGCAGCCACTGGCACTCGTCTTGACAGAGTGCCAGTGAAGTCATACCCGTAGGGCATGCCGACCTACGAATACGCGTGCTCGGCGTGCAAGCACCAGTGGGAAGCAACTCAGCGAATCACCGAACCACCGGTGGCTTTGTGCCCGGTGTGCGACAAGTCCACAGCGTATCGGCTGATCAGTGCCGGCACGAACTTCATTCTGAAGGGTGGGGGTTGGTACTCGGACCTCTACGCGTCGCCGAAGCCTGCGAGCGAGTCGTCCGAGAAGAAAAACGAGACCACTGAGGCGAAGAGCGATAACGCGGGTACGAACGGTACGACGACCAAGTCGGGCACCGCTGGGGACGCAACGAGCAAGCCCGCGGCCCCTACAGCGGCAAGCGCCAAGTCTGAACCGTCGGCCGCGAGTTCGTCCGGCTCGTCCGGTACCCCTTCCGGGAAGACTTCGGTGCCGTCGACCTAAAGGCCATTTCCATGGTCGTGTTCCATCGGAGAACCGTCATCTATCGAAGACTATACGCCAGGCGATCGCGGCGCGCATTGGCATGCGGACACAAGAAACATCACGTTCTGGTCCCGTGATCCGACGAGCTAGCGTGTCGCTTCGAGCGTGTCATGAGTCCGTCCGCCGATGTCATCTTCACCGAGGATCCGGAATACGTCCTGTGCGTGGCGGGAGACTACCTCGCTTCCGACCCGCTGCAGCACAACCTCGTTCTCACACTGCTGAGAGCGCGCGTGACACACGCCGATGCTGGTCGATACTGGATCGCGACCAAGGGTGGCGCGGTTGTGGGCCTGGTGCTCCAGGCTCCGCTCGACTTCGTGGCCACGGTTACCCCGATGGGGACGGACTTGGCGGCGACGATGGTCAACGCCATCGCCGAGCGAGGCGTCGTCCTTCCGGGGGTGTATGGGGACGCCGCGACTGCCGCAGCGTTCGCCGGCCAGTGGGCCGAGCGTCATGCCGTGGCTGTCGCCCCTTTCCAGGGCACCCGCTTGTACCGTCTCTTCGAGCTCCAACCGAGCACCACCTCCGCGGGGAGCCTTCGTCAGGCCGCTCCCGAACACCGCGACCTTGTGGTCCGCTGGGTGCGCGCTTTTTTCAGCGACATCGGCGAGTCATTCTGGGACGCCGAGGTTCTCGTCGACCGTCGCTTGCCACAGGGGCACTTCTTCTTGTGGGATGACGGGGGACCCGTCTCGCTGGCGGCAAACACTGACCCGCTGGCCGGCGTCGTTCGAGTACAATATGTGTACACGCCGCCGGAGAGGCGGAGATGCGGATACGCCAGCGCCTGCGTGGCAGCGCTCTCGACGCGCACGCAAACCGCTGGGCACCACTGCATTCTGTACACTGACCTGGGTAATTCGACGTCGAACCGGCTCTACCGGCGAATTGGATATCGCGCAGTAGCTGAGGGAGTGAAGTATCGCTTCGGCGGACCTTGAGTGGCCGACCGAGTCGACGTCGGTGTGGTTGGTCGTCGATAAGGGGGGCGGTTATGTCATCCCCGTGTCGTGCTCGCCGGCCTGCCTGCCCCAGGCAATCATCTGCAGGCCAATAAATGTAGCTTGCGCGTGGGTCCGTTGCGGTATTGACGGCGGAAGGACGCGGAGAAGTTGGGCACATGGGCTCGCTTGTTGCTTTCCGCGTCCAATTCGCGTCTCTCAGGGGTGAGGCGCCGAAGCATCTTTGACGCGCACGCCTTCAAACGCTAGCATCCGGAAATTCGCCATGGTGACGTACGGTTCTTTCGCCCCCTCATTCCAAGCGACCGATGCGGTTGCGGGCGGGCGATCCATCGTACTCATTCTCATCGGCATTCTCGGCCTTATTGAGGCCGGGCGCGGCCCGCCGGGGTGAGACGAGAGTCAAGCCCACCCCGGCCCCCGCCCCAGAAAACGGTGCGGGGGCTTTTTTTATCCACATGCCACCAGAAGCGCTACCACCGCATTGAACCAGCAAGGGAAACCGATCATGAGGACACAAGACGCTTCGGACTCGCATTCCGCCGACAAGCGCATCGCCATCGTCGGTTACGGCAGCCAGGGTCGCGCCCACGCGCTCAACCTTCGTGACGACGGACGGGAGGTGCTGGTGGGCCTCCGCCGCGGCGGTGCCACCTGGGCGCTCGCAGAGCGGGACGGCTTCAAGCCCTGCACGGTGAGCGATGCGGTCGCCGAAGCCGACGTCATCGCGATGCTCGTTCCGGACATGGCACAACCGCGCGTGTGGCAGGAGGAAGTGGCCC
>JALYHX010000032.1 GCA_030776305.1 Myxococcota bacterium | reverse complement strand
GGTGAGCGTCGCGCGATCTCGCTGCGCCTGACTGGCAAGACTCATGGCGCAACGCGCAAACCGGGGCGCGTCGTTGCGATCGTCGCGGGCGGTGTCATCCTCGCTTTGCTGGTGTGGAGCTCACGTCGATGGCGGGAAGCGCGAGCGCCGTGGCAGAATCGAATGCCGTGAATCAAGAGAGCAAGCTCGCCATCGTCGTCGCTGGAGGATCGGCGCCGGGCATCAACAGCGTCATCGGCGCCGCGACCATACGCGCGTGTCTCTCGGATGTCGGAGTGCTCGGCATTCAAGACGGCTTTCAGTGGCTGATGGCGGGTGACACGTCGCGGGTAGTGCCGTTGACGATTGCCGACACGAGTCGGATTCACTTTCGTGGCGGCTCGTTCATCGGCATCTCCCGCGCAAATCCGACGAAGGACCCTGACGACATGCGACGCCTTCTGGAGTCGCTCCATCGCCTCGGGGTTGGAATGCTGATTACGATCGGCGGCGACGACACGGCGTTCACGGCATACCGGATCGCGCAAGCCGCCCGCGGCGCGGTCCGCGTCGCACACGTGCCGAAGACGATCGACAACGACCTCGATTTGCCGCACGACGTCTGTACGTTCGGTTACCAAACCGCACGACATGTCGGCGTCGAGCTCGTGCACAATTTGATGGTCGACGCGAAGACCACCGGCCGCTGGTATTTCGTCGTCGCGATGGGGCGCAAAGCAGGACACTTGGCGCTCGGAATCGGAAAGGCCGCGGGTGCAACCCTGACGCTGATTCCGGAGGAGTTCGGCGCGCGGGACGTCGCGTTGAAGACGATCATCGACACGCTGGTCGGTGCGATCCTCAAACGGCAGGCCGACGGGCGCGCGGACGGTGTCGCGGTGCTTGCGGAAGGCCTGGCAGAGATCGTCCGGCCGAACGACCTCGCGGAGCTCGGCACCGCGGAACGCGACGCACACGGCAACCTGCGTCTGGACGAAATCAGCTTCGGCGATGTCTGCAAGCGCCGAGTCCGCGAGCGCCTTGCGCAGCTGGGACTGAACGCGTCGATCGTGGCAAAGAACGTTGGATACGAGGTGCGGTGCGCCGATCCGATCCCATTCGACCTCGAATACACGCGCGATCTCGGTTACTGCGCGGCGCAGTACCTCATGGACGGGGGGTCGAACGCGCTCGTTTCCGTGCAGCACGGTCGCTTCGTGCCGGTTCCGTTCGAGGGAATCATGAACGCGGAGACCGGAAGGATGCGGGTCCGGATGGTCGATATCGCGAGCGACCAGTATCGGATTGCTTACGCGTACATGCTGCGCCTCAAACGCGCCGATTTCGATGACCCGCGCGAGATCGCCAAGCTTGCCGCCGCCGCAAAGACGACGCCGGCCAGGCTACGGCAGGAATTTGGATACCTCGTCGAAGCGTCGTGACAGACGCACGACACGAGCGCCGGAGACCCGAATTTCATTCGACGAACCTTGACCATCCATCTGCCCATCTGCGTTGTTTCCGTTGAGGGCGGACTGATCTTGCAGTGATTGGAATGATCATCCAACCATTCCCATTGCGCTTGAAGGAAAGAGTCCGGTTCACGAAACTATGGTGAGGAAGCTGCGATGCGCCCCCGTATGCGTGCAATTCTCCGGGCGACGGCTCTTGGGCTTCTCGGCGCTTGCGGTACTCCTGGCGTCGGACCGGGCTTCCCGACCAGCGTGGACGGGTCTGCAACCGACGACGGCGCGTCGAGCGCCGCGTTCGAGTCCGGAAGCTCATCGAGGCCCGATGCCGGCGGGGGTGGAAGCGGCAGCGGGGGTGGCAGCGGTGTGGCGAGTTCTTCGAGTGGTGGTGGCGCCGTCCCAAGCGTTCCCGATGCATCGACCGAGGACGTGGCAGCGGGAACGGACGGTAGCGCGGCGGCGGACGGCGCAAACGCGAATCCCGATGCCCCCGTAGGCGACGGCGGAATACAGCCATACAGAGGCGTCGCCAACTCCGCATGCGCTGATCTGCTCAGGCTGGGCGTCTCCTGGTGGTACAACTGGACGTCGAGTCCTGGCAGCTGCGCGTCTCCACCATTCGTGCCGATGATTTGGGGTCACGCCGGCAATGAGCAGAGCGCTGCCGGAATCAAGAGCGCAATCACGAACATCGTGGGCGCGGGTCGGAAGACCGTCCTCGGCTTCAACGAACCGGACAATACCGGCCAATCCAACATCTCGGTCGCGAGCGCGATTGCCCTTTGGCCATCCTTCGACAACCCGGCCGTGCGCATTGGGAGTCCGGCAACGCAGGGCAATACGGCGGGCCTCGGCTGGATCCAGAACTTCATGAGCCAGGTCAACGCGGACACCACCGGCACTCTGCGCGTCGATTTCATCGCGACGCACTGGTACGGCTGGAACTCGGGCTCGTGCGACGCCAGCGCGGTCAATTTGGAGGCATGGCTGAAGCAGATCGAGGCCATTCCGGGCAATCGTCCGATCTGGCTCACGGAATGGGGATGCCTCAACCAAAGCAATCCAACCGCGGCGGGCGTACAAGCGTTTTACTCTGGGGCCATTTCGATGTTCGCGAGACACCCCCGCCTCGAGCGGTATGCGTGGTACCCGTGGTTCACCAACGGTGCACTCGTGGCTACGGGCGGGGCGTTGACGAGTCTCGGAACGGCGTATGCCGCGGCACCCGCATATCGGTGAAACGAGCAATCAGGTCCTTTCGCGCATGGCGCGCATACTGATGCGATCGACGAGATCTGGAGCGACGAGCTTCACCCACATCCCGATCTTCGCACTCGCCGTCATCACGACCTCTCGGTCCCGCCGATCGATCGCGCGCGCGAGAATGCGCGTGCACTCTGCGAGCGACATCGTGTCTCTGTCGTGGGTGTCCCGGCGGCCCGCAGTTCGAGGCTTGCCGTCCGGACCGAGCACGCGATCGCGAATGCCCGTCTTGACGAACCCCGGCGACGCCACGAGGACGTCGACTCCCGTGCGAGCGAGCTCGATTCGAAGCGAATCGAAAAATCCCTGCATCGCATGTTTGCTCGCCGCATACCCGCTGCGCGTGGGAACGCCCGTCTTTCCGGTGAGCGACGAGATCGCGACGATGAGTCCGCGTGATCGCTTCAGGTGCGGGAGCGTGGCGTGGGTGCAGTAGACGCTTCCCAGATAGTTCACCCGCATGATGCGCTCGAAAATGGTCATGTCCGTGACTTGATCGAACCGGGCCGACATCGATATGCCCGCGTTGTTGACCAGTACGTCGACGCCACCGAAGCGCTCCACCGCCTTGTCGACGAGGGCACGGCATTGTTCGAGCTCGACGACGTCGGTAGGCAACGCGAGCGCCTTGCCGCCGGCGCGCTCGCACGAGGCTGCAACGCGTTCTATCTCGGCTCGAGAACGCGCGGCCAAGACGACGTTCTGGCCGCGTGATCCGTAGACGTATGCAAGCGCCTCACCGATGCCGCTCGACGCACCGGTAATCACGTAGGTCTTGATCTTGTCCATGCTCATCGTCCTCCAACCCCCTTCCCGACCCGATTCACGATCCGCCGCATGCCTTCGGCCAGTGTCTCCTCGGGGGTGAGCAAGCTGATGACGACGTACGCCTCTTCTTCGAAGTCGAAGAAGTGCCCGGGGTGCACGTAAACGCCGTCGTGCTCGAGCAGTCCCAGCACCCAGCGATCCTCGCTCTCGGTGCCGGGAAGACGCAACGTCGCGTACCACCCTCCCTCGACGTCGAGGAGAGAAACGGCCGATCCCGCCACCGCGGCCTCAGCGCGCACGAGGTTCGCCCGCGTCCGATCGCGAATCGCGCGTTCGGCAGTCCCGCGCGAGGCGAGAAGTCCGGGGAGCGCGTGCTGCACCGGGGTGCCGACGGAGAGAAATGCGTCGGCGATGACTTCGAGGCGGCCAAGCGCAGCGTCTATGCGGTGCTCCTCGCCTGCGAGAGCCATCCAAGCGACCTTCATTTGCGGCAGCGCCGCGAGCTTCGACAGTCCCCCCAGCGAAAATACGAGCGCAGCCACGCCCTGTTCTCGCGCCGACCGGACGCGCGTGACGTCGGCGCGCAACGGAAAGCGCGCGAAGACCTCGTCGCTCACGATCGGAATTTCGAGTGACCCAAGCGCGTCGATTTCGTCCCTCTTCAGATACGAACCGGTTGGGTTGTTGGGGCTCACGACGACGATGGCGCGCGTGTGTGGCGACACACTCCGCCGCACGGAAGCGAGGTCCACATGCCACGCGCCATCGTAAGCGAGACGATAGGGAATGGCGCGCAACGACTCGAGGCGCGCCAGGTGCTCGAAGAGAGGATAACTCGGAGCCGGAACGAGAACCTCGTCTCCCGGGTCGGCGAGAAGCTTGAAGAGAAATGCGTACGCTTCGCTCGTGCTCGCGGTGATCACGACTCGCGAGGCGTCGACCGTTGGCCCGTGGGCGGAGAGGTCGCGCGCGACCGCCTCCCGCGCACGCGCGATACCGAAAGGGGCGGGTTCGTAGCGGAGCGAAGCAGATGTCGCTAGCGCGGCAGAAATGGCTTCCTCGTCGTACGGGATGCCTGCACACGTCGGGTTGGACTCGGTCAGATCCAGGATGTTGCGGCCCGACGCACGGGCACGCGCAAGCGCGATCGAGAGTGGATTCGCCGAGAGATCGAACGAAGAACGGGCAGAGAACATGGGCTCGGGGGCTCTAGAGAGTCGACATGTTCGGTGCTCTAGGGTCCGTAGTCCTCCGGCTTCGTCGCGTCCACGCCGCGGCTGACGCCAGCAACGTGGAGCGCCGCGCTCGCCAACGCCGCGACCGCGACGTTGACCAGCAGAGCCCAGAGCGCGGCGTACCCCGGCACCGCGAGGCCGTGGATGGTCAGCGGATAAACGCTCCCCTTGAACGACAGCTCGTGCGCCATCCAAGTGCCGAGCATCATGCCGGTCGCCCATCCGGCGAGTACTCCCCAGCGGTGCAGCCAGCGCGTGTAGAGGCCCGCGACGACGGCCGGGAACGTTTGGAGGATCCACACCCCGCCGAGGAGCTGAAGTTGAATCGCGTACTTTTGGGGTACGAGAACGATGAACGCCAGAGCGCCGAATTTGACCACCAGCGATGCGATCTTCGCAACGGTTGCCTCTTCTGCGCCCGCGCATCCCGGCCGCACGAACTCTCTGTAGACATTGCGGGTAAACAAATTCGCCGCTGCGATCGACATGATTGCGGCAGGTACGAGCGCCCCGATGGCGATCGCGGCGAAGGCGAAGCCGGCAAACCATGCCGGGAACGCGCTGAGAAAGAGCGCCGGGACGGCGAAGTTCGGACCGTATTCGTGAAAGCCGGCGGCAAACGCCGGTGCCTTGTCGACCTTCGCCGCGACTGCCATGTAGCCGAGAAGCGCGATGAGGCCGAGCAGCAATGAATAGGCGGGCATCATCGCCGTGTTGCGTCGAATGACCGCGCGACCGCTCGAACTGAGCACACCCGTGATTGCGTGTGGATACAGGAACAGGGCCAGCGCTGACCCAAGGGCTAGTGTCGAGTACGCGCTGTACTGGCCCAGCGTGCCTGGGCCCGGCCGCGACAAGATGAGCTTTGCAGGCGGCACGGCGCTGAAGACGGCCGCGTAACCGCCGAGTTTCGCGGGGATGACGATGACCGCAGCGATGACCGTGATGTAGATGATGGCGTCCTTGACGACAGCGATGAGCGCCGGCGCGCGTAGACCGCTCTTGTACGTATACGCTGCGAGGAACACGAACGCGACCACCAGCGGCAGATCCGCCATCCAGCCGGTGCCCTGCACCCCCATCGCGCCAAGCACGACTTGGATGCCCACGAGCTGCAGCCCGATATATGGCATGGTCGCGAGAATGCCCGTGGCGGCGACCGCCAGCGCGAGCGCCGAGCTGTCGAAACGGCCGCGCACGAAATCGGCAGCGGTGATGTAGCCATGTCTTTGTGACACGCTCCACATCCGGGGCATCACGAGGAAGACGAATGGATAAGCAATGATCGTGTACGGCATGGCGAAGAATCCGAGCGCGCCTTGACCGAAGACGAGCGCCGGCACGGCGATGAACGTGTATGCCGTGTACAGGTCGCCGCCGAGCAGAAACCAGGTGACGAGCGTTCCGAAGCGCCGCCCACCAAGACCCCATTCATGGAGCTGATCGAGGTCCGCCGGGCGCCATCGCGACGCGACGAAGCCAAGCAGCGTGACGAGAACGAACAGCGCGATGAAGACCGCGAGCGCAACGGGATTGATGGCGGTCACGGGTCACCGGCACGCGTCGCGAAGTAGACAATCGCCGTCAGGGCCGCGCCGATACCCACCCAGACGAACTGGTACCAGTAGAAATAGGGAATGCCGGCAACATTGGGCTCAACGGCGTTGTAGAACGGAACCCACAGCGTGCCGATGAACGGCACAATCAGCAGAAGGTTCCAGCGCCAGCCGCGTCGCACGGCGCGCGAGTGTACGGGAGGCTGGTGTCTTTCGCCCGATCTCTTCGCGATCGCGTCGTCGGGCTCGCTCAAAATACGGAAGTATTCCTCGCTCGCCCTCCTAGCGCTCGCTCGATCTCGGACGAAATACACCAACCTCCTTC